>JANYDE010000010.1 GCA_025359915.1 Chamaesiphon sp. 336R_metabinner_41
AATTCGCTCCAGTAGCTTAAAAGAGAGTGGGTTAATTTCCCGAAGAAAAAGCATTTGTATTATTTGGGAATATCTGATTTAAAAAGTTGATTCATATTTTATCACTTATTTGTGTAATTATTTTCGTCTAGGTACTTACCATGTTCGATTACCGTTTGAGCCAATGTAATTGAGCGTCCACCCCATGCCACACACACTTCTATCAAGCAATAAGTGTCCCAAAACATACTGGTATCCATGACCAGGATTAGTTCTTGTCCAGTCCATTCTTTGAGAAATTGTCTCAGCAATGGAACGTAGAGTACTTCATCACTAATCGACGGGTTATGCATAAAATACGATAATCGCTCCATATGGCTTCTGGCTTGACATTCCCTATGACTCAAGTATGGTATCCAGTGCGAAGTACAACCACTTTCTGATTCTAATATCGCTGCTACTATCTCCGCACAGTTTTTTAAATGTCGTAAATCTTTTGGAATAATCCATTGACCAAGTTGTTTCAGCAGTTGATTATAGAGTTGGGGCGTAGCCATTTTTTGATGTGGTTCTGTTTTTCGCTAAAACTATCAAACCACGATGCAAGCCCCTTTCCTCTTAATTATTTTCCTCTAGACACCGTAAGCTTTTCAGGACTTTTCTGCACCACTAAGCGTAGTAACATTAATCTGTAGCGGCGGGCATGAAGCGGCTACAGATCCTTTCCGTTATGATTAGTCTTCGAGTTCCCAAAGATCTTTGGGATTGTCGGGATCAATCGGACGTTTAGGATGAATTACGAGTACTAACTTGCCGAGAATAGGCGTAGTTGGTTCGCTATCAAACCATTCAATTGCCAGCTTACCATCGCGATCGATCGCAAAGTAATTAAACTCATTCCATTCTGTCGAACTTCGATCGATAATGACGATCGTTTCCGGTGATTGATTAGAGATTTTGATCGGTAAATTGTCGAGATCGCCGATGATTGCGATCGGATCTTCTGCCTTACATAATACTCCCCAGCCAGGAAAAGTTACCCAGCCACCAGCCCAATTATTTTTGACGATCTGAAACGATCCAGTCGCGGATATTTTGGGGACATCTGCCAGACTAGTACTATCGATCGGAAATGTTCCAACTAGCGGAATAGTGCGTGGTAGCTCCTCGTCAGCTTCCAATCGATAAATTGGTAATGCTGGTGCAGTGCGTTTTGGTGGTGCGCTCAACGCCATCAATAGTTTTTCCAATTCACTGCGAGCACCTTGAGAATGAGCAAACATTAGTCCCCGCGCAATCAGACGGGTTTTTTCAGTCATGTCTACTTGTTGTTTGACATACCGCCAGTATTGATAAGCCATCGCATCGCCAGGATGATGGGTAAAACCCGCTGGCGGCTGGCGCATATACGAAAATTCTTTAAATGCCTTGGCGACTTCCTTCGAGCCTTCTGAGTCGATACTGCGGTTGTGGAGGTAGTCTGCTGTCGCCGCACGATCCTCTTGATTGAGAATGCGCAATTCGTAGAGACTATCGCTACCTTGACGTTGATAGTGAGCCTGTGTCGCTGGAGCTACTCCGACACTCATCATACTATCGAAAACTTGAGAGCCAACAATGATTTGATTTTGGTGAATCGGCTCAAAGCCAGTCGCCTCAAAAATGTCTTGAGGGGTGAGTTTTAATTTCTGGAGTTGTTGGCAAGCTTTGCCCCATTCTACCCAGTTGCTTTCTTTCCGTCGCAACATCAGCAATAGTGCTTCGGTATCGATGGGTGACTGATTTTCAGTGGATTCGGTCATGATTGGGTCTTTTCTTTGGCGTAGTCTACCGGAGGTAATCGATAGATCTCTAGTATCTCACGGACTGCTCGTTGGGGGGGGAATGGGGGATGGGGGGATGGGGAGTGGCTAGAAATTACAACTAAACCACTAAACCACTGGAAAGAAAGCCGAAATATCCTCGTATATTTGGCGTAGAGAGGATCTAAATAAGCTGAATCTCGATCGATCCTAATCGTTTTCGAGCCGTTTAGCTGATGATAAATTGCTGAATTTTTCATATTATGTGCGGATTGAGATAGCAACTAGATACCCAAATTATCAGATCCGACGATCGAGTAAAACCTTACTTTATGGCTAAACCAGTTATCCCCGCACTTTTGGGTATTAGCGTCGCTACCCTATTGAGTCAACTTGTGCCTGTGCAGGCAATCGCAGCTACTCCGACAGCAAATATCACCGATCGAATTGTCCTGATCAAAACTCGATCGGGACAAGGTTCTGGGGTCATAATTAAGCATACTGGCAATACTTATACCATCTTAACTGCCGCCCATGTAGTGAACGATTTGCGCAGTTCGCCATTGCAAATTACCACACCCGATCGACAGCAGTATATTAGCCATCCCAGTGAAGTCAAGATCTCGACAGATTTACTCGATCTTGCCACTATTTCCTTTCAAAGCGATCGCGATTATGCTGTCGCCGAACTGGGAAATTCGGATACTGTCGTCAAAGGACAGTCTATTTTCGCCGCCGGATTTCAGGGAGACTTATTAAAATTTCATCCTGGTACAGTCGTCGCCATGAGCCGCCAGTCTCAAGATTTGGGCTATGGATTAGCCATTGGCAATGCGGATATTTTCCCTGGGATGAGTGGTGGGGGATTATTCAACGAGGCGGGTAGCTTAATTGGGATCAATGGCAAAAGTGTTGGCGCAATCGATCCTACTACTCAGCCGAGTGAGACACATAGCAATTTGAAGCCAGTTAGTGGTTTAGCAATTCCGATTAATACTTTTGCTAAAGTTGCCAGTAAACTAAATGTCGATATCGGCGAGTCAATACCAGCCGCCAGCACATCGCCGCTAACCGCTGATGATTTTTTTATCACTGCTGGGAATAAAGCTCAAAAAGGTAATTATCGTGGCGCAATTGCCGATTACGATCGAGTATTAACCATCAATCCGCAATTTGGAGAAGTCTATTTTCGCCGAGGCATCGCCTATAGTTTGCTGAAAGATTGGCGGGGAGCCGAAGCAGACTTTAGTCGCGCAATTTCCCTCAAACCTGGCTATTCCGAAGCATATCTGCATCGTGGCACTGTCCGCAATAACTTGAATAATTGGCGTGAGGCAAAACCAGATTTTGATATCGCCCTCGCCCTCAATCCTACTAGTTTATCGGCTTATGTCGGACGCGGAGTTGCCTCCTGTGAGCTAAATGATTGTAAAAACGGGGTGCAAGACTACAATCGCGCGATCGCCCTGAATCCAAGTTATGCTGAAGCTTATACTAGCAGAGGTTTTGCCTACTACCGATCTGGCAATCGAAAAGGTGCGCTTGATAATTACATGGCAGCAGCAGAATTATATCGGCAACAGGGCAATGATCGGGACTATCTGGAAACGGTAACAAAAATCAAGCAGTTGGTTAGGGGTTAGTGGTTTAGTGGTTTAGTGGTTTAGCTAAACTGCCAAACCACTAAATCTTCAGCTATGCTAAAGATATTAATTAAGCGTAGACTCGATCGCTGGATATGCGAAAACTATTCATCTTGTGCTTATTTTGCTTAGGGATCGGCTTTGCCATCTTTAACTTCCAAGGATTGGCAACCAAGGGAGAATTTGATTCTCTAGTTATTGATTTTAAAGAGAATATTCCAACAGCGGAAATCGATCGACAATTGCAGATATTGACTGGGGAATATCACCTCGCACCGCACCTAAATAGTCAGTTTTCCCAGCCCGAACATGTATATACCATCAAAGGCGATCGAGCATTGCTCGACAAACTGCGCGGATCGAGCTTAAATCAGGATGTAGAATCGATCGAGCCAAACTATATTTATCATACTTCAGTTGCCCCCAACGATCCTCAATACAGTAAGCAGTGGCATTTGCACAATATCCATGCCGAACGCGCTTGGGAAGAGACTCGCGGTAAAGGTGTCACCGTCGCAATTATCGATACCGGAGTCAGCAAAGTTCCCGATTTGGACAAGACAGAATTTGTCAGCGGCTATGATTTTGTCAACGACAAAACTAATGCTGATGATGACAACGGACATGGCACCCACGTAGCGGGCACTGTCGCCCAATCTACCAACAATAACTATGGGGTAGCCGGAATTGCCTATGAAGCCAAAATCATGCCCCTGAAGGTCTTATCAGGCAGCGGTGGCGGGACAATTAGTGATATCGCCGAGGCAATTCGATTCGCCGCTGACAATCAAGCTGACATCATCAATATGAGCCTCGGTGGTGGTGGTGAGAGTCAGGTGATGAAAGACGCGATCGAGTATGCTTATGGCAAAGGTGTCGTCATCATCGCCGCCGCTGGCAATGAAAATAATAATTCCGCCTCCTATCCCGCTCGTTATGCTCACGTCATCGGCGTTGGGGCTAGCGACGCACAAGGTGAACGCGCCGAATTTTCCAACTATGGTGCAGGGGTAGACATTGCCGCACCAGGTGGCGGACATGGCAGCAAAATTTGGCAAGAAACGATCGATCCCGATACGAATACACCAATGATTGCTGGTTTCCAAGGTACCAGTATGGCAGCTCCCCACGTCGCCGGAGTAGCCGCGCTGATTAAATCCGCAGGTATCACCGCACCAGACGAAATCTTCGCCGTCTTGCAACAATCCGTCCGCAAAATTGAACAAGATCCCCAAAACTACTACGGTGCGGGACATCTAGATGCCGCCGCCGCCGTCAAGCTTGCTCAAACCGGAAAAATCACATTTAATGATTTCTTCCGCTGGTTGCGCGATAATGGTTATCTAAATCTCCGGTTCTGGATCGATGGTGGTGCGATCGCTTTAGTCCCAAAACTAGCGATGGTATTAGGATCCTATCTCCTCGCCTTCTTAATCCGTACCTATGTCCCGTTTGGGTTCCCACTGATGAGTGGGATGATCCTGGGCAGCAGTGGGTTGTTTTTCTTGCAGGGATTTTATATCTTCGACTTACCACAGGCACCATTTCGGATTCTCGGCAGTTCGATTCCCGAACTAGGGCATACAATTTTTGGTAACAATGGTCACAGCATTTTAAATCCAGTGTTTGCCAGTGTCCTAATTCCGCTACTATTAATGGTAGCTTGCTGGTCACTTCCTCAGGGAAAATGGTTTGCGGTAGGCACTAGTTTAGGGGTGTCGGCTTGTCTATTGGTGAGTGCAGTAATCTCGCCCCAGATGTGGTTATTAGGTGATGGGGAGATTGCCCGCATGTTCTTGGTGGTGAATGGATTGTTATGTTTTGGTTTAGCTAGGTTCGCGGCGAGAGGAGATTCTCAAACAGTATGATTACGGTGATTGGTGGAATTGAACGTAAAGGTTTTGGTACTGGTGCTTGGGCATTGGTAGCCGAGGATGGGACTACTTATGAGTTGCTAGATTGCCCTCACGATTTGCGTCAAGCTGGATTACAGGTAAAGGCGCAGGGAATGCTCAATGATGATGTGATGACACTGGCGATGATCGGGAAAGTCTTCAATGTTAGTTCTTTTGAGATCTTAGAGAAAGGTTCTTCGATCGACTAATAGTATAGTTTCAAATTCTAAAATATTGTCTGAACTGTGATGAGAATGATTAACGGATAGACTTTGATGAGCTGCTATATGAAAATCTTAGTCCATCTATATAATCTGATAAGTCATCGTTCAGACAGTCATTTTTTCGTGCAAATGCTATCCTTACGTCATCCAGCGGGGATGCCAACCAGATAAAGGTAGTTGCTCCGCTTTGACAGCCGTAGTCGATTCGTGGATATTCGGCGGGATGGGTAGTAGCCAAAGAATGCCTGTACTGCCACCTTGAATAATCTGATTGGTGTTGTCGCCTTTGTCTATGCCATCGAACATTACCGCCAATCCATCGGGTGATAAACTCATCTGAATCCCCTGTTGAATCGGCAATAAAGTCATCAATAAGATTTTTTGGGTTTTGATATCGATCGCAGTTAAATAGGGTTCTTCTCGGCTATTCTCGCCCGTTGTTTTTAGTTCTGTTGCCAGACAATAAATAATATCTTTACCTGGCGAAAATCTCGCATCCAAAATCGAACCATTCGTCTTAAAAATCTGCTGTTCGTTGCCTTGGTTATTAACGATAAATAATGATTTGGTATAGTCACTATTGTATTGCACCATTGCGGCGGCGGAGCCATCATGAGCGAAGCTCAAGACGTTACCAAATTTTGGCAAAAAGTCCAGATTGCTACCTGTCGTCGGTGTGAGTGGAAAAATTGAGACACCTTGTCCCACTGATGCGGCGACTTCGCTACTATCAGATGTGATCGCAAAATCCCCACTTTGTTTCAATTTTACCAGGGGAGCCGATTTATCTAAGGTGACTACCCACAGCGCAAAGTCGCGAGGATCTTTACGGTTGATTCTTTGTACGACTAGTTTATTACCGTCGGGTGCGAGATCGAATTTGACGTTTTGATAGTCGCGATTGTCGAGGATTAATTCGAGTTTTCCAGCGGGGGTAAATTGTGTGTCATTATCGCGTGGGACAATTCCAGTAGTAACACTATAAACCTGTTGACTGGCGATCGCCGGTTGATTATTTTGCAGTGTTTTCGTATCGGCTGCGGTGAAGATGATTTTCTGACTTTGGCTATCAACTTTGAAGTCAGTCACCACTAATCCAGCAGGGGTGATGATTGTCGGTTTCTGCGTCTTGAAATTGTAGATCGTAATTCGACCTTTGTCGGCTGTCGCACTGCTAATATAAGCAAACATTCGATCGGGTGTTCTAAATCTACCCTGAAATTGCACAATTTCTTTACCTGTGCCTTTGCCGATTGCCTCTCGCACGCCTTGTAAACTGACTTGATAACGGTTTCCATAGGGAGCCGGATTCGAGAGCGTGTAAGCCAATTTAGACCCCGCCCAGCTAATTTTCCCTGGTAACGGTGGCTGGATTTTAAGCTGTTTCTCGACACTGGCTCGATCAATCGATCGATTAAATGTCAAAGTAAAGGCAGTATCTTCGGCACTAATATTCCGATTTTGCCAATTAAAATCGCGCACTTGGGGCAAGGTTCGATCGCCACTCCATAATAAAATTATGGTGATCATCGCCAATCCTGCCATTAATGTTAGCGCAATTCGATCGATCGGGAGTAGGGGTTTGCTGGGGTTCACGGGGTGTTGATTAAGTAATAAGTAATAAGTAATAAGTTATTTTATAATCATCAAAATCAATAATTTACTGCACCCTTTCCCCTTCCCCCCTATTCCTGATAAGGATTTTTCGGTGTGGGAATCGGTTTGATTTCGCTGGCTTCGATGACTAGCTGACGACTACCGGAGAGGGTTTCGACGATCGCTTTACCTTTGACTTTGAACCAACTATCTTGAGGATAGGATGTGCGAGTACCAGTAATTTTGACTGGTAAGGCGACTGGATAAGCATCGGCGGCGCAACAGGTAATCACAAATCTCGATAACATCAGATAATTATCAGGGAGTTTGGTATCGTGAAAGGCGAACCCATTAATATTAATTTTTTGCCCTAAATATGCGTCTGGTTCGGGATAATTATTAAGGGTTCTGATCCAATCTACCAGGGTTTTGGATTCTGGTTTTACCGTGGTGCGAAAGGCTTGGGTTTGACTGCGGGTGACAGTGACAGCTTCCGATGATACACCCCGTTGAACAGCAGCATGACTGGTAAATAATTTGGGCGTAATCACTAATCCAGCGATCGCAGTACCCAATAATAACATCGTAGTTACGCCTTGTGGAAGTAAGCTGCTATGGAGTTCTTGAGATTTAGCGATTTTCCCGCGATATAGTCGCCAGCTTTGGAAGATCCCAATTAATAATAAACAGACACCAGTGATGGTGACTAAGAGATAATAACTAGGATGAACGAGGATGTATAAAGTTCCATCGATCGCGTATTTTATTAGTAATATACCCCATGCCGTCACCGCCGATATATCTAACCACATAATCTCGATCCTCGCAATATTTAATCTAAGATAATGCCTGCGATTGAAATCGCGGCTTATGATGCGAAGTCCGCCTACGCGGACTAATTTCTTATCTTAGTCCGCGTAGGCGGACTTCGCATCACTAGCAACGGTTTTAACCGTTGTTACGATTGATGGATCTGGATTAACTAACATTGAAGTTCACAAATAGAGTAAACAAAAAAGTTAATTGAGTTGCGATCGCAAATATATAAAAAATTGCTTTAGGCTTGAATATCGACAACATTAATCCAATACTCTTGAGATCGAACATCGGTCCAAATACGAGGAAGGCAAGCAGCGAACCACTAGTAAATGTTGCCGCAAAAGAGAGGGCAAAAAATGAGTCTACCGTAGAACAAATCGAAATCGAACCAGCCAAAATCATCATGACAACGATCGATAAAATTGGCCCTTCACCTAAACTAACAATTAGTTCTCGTGGTGTCAGGGTTTGAATCGCCGCCGCCACTGCACTCCCTAATACTAATACACCGCCTAATTCTCGCAGTTCTTGGATGACATTATCGACGACTAAATTAATATTATCGCGGATCGATCGCTTCGGTGGCTGCATCATTTCCTGAGTCATTCTCTTTGCTGCTGCACCAGCATTTCCCAACATAAAATCGCCCCCGTCTAGCAAACTAGAACCAGTCTTAATCTTTGGTTGCGATCGAATCATCCCTAAAGCAATCGCTGGCTGTAAAATCGGTTTAAGATCCTTCTGCACACTGAAAACATAACCGACAATCGTCGCAATGATCAGCGAGAATACCACCCTTAATATTACTATCTCTGGTCGATCGCGAAAAGCAATCCAAGTAGACCAAATTACAATCGGATTCACCGTCGGAGCTGCCAACAAAAAGCCAATCGCCACAGGCATCGGCACCCCCTGCATAATCAATCGCCGCGCCACAGGGACATTTCCACACTCACAAACAGGAAATAGAAAACCGATACAGCTACCCACAAATGCCCCCAAAACTGGATGTTTGGGCATGTGTTTAATGAGCCATCTTTCATCTATAAAAATCAGCAGCACACTCGATAACAACACCCCCAGCAAGAGGAAGGGGATTGCTTCAACTAGTAAGCTTAAAAACAGGGTAAATGCGTTATTAAGCTGTTCCATCTTAACCGTTGATTATTTGTTAGTTATTGTTGGTTATTTACAGCAGATTGTTCCCGCAAGTGAATTTAGTAGGGGTAATTCATGAATTACCCCTACTAAATTCACTTGCGACGGAGAGATGAAATTTTACACCTCTTCCTGCTTGGCTTTCCAATTAGGGAAATAGATTTCTAACAATCCGGCTGGAGGTAAAATTTCAATTCGCCCATGAGCAAGATCGACAATCGGGACGATTTCCTTGACAAAAGGGATCATTGCTTCTGCGATTTTACCATTAGCTTGCTTGGCACTGACGACTAAAATCTCATGCCCAGCCGTAAAAATATCTGTAACTACCCCAACTTCCAAACCAGTCACCTGATCAAAGACAGGTAAACCAATCAGATCCTGACTATGATACTCCCCCGATCGCAATTTTGGTCGATCGCTAGTAGGAAGCAATAACATTTGCCCCCGCAGATGCTCCGCTTGATTGCGGTTGAAGATACCTTCTAACTGCACCACATATAGGTTTCTACCAGGAATCATATACCCTTTCTTGAGTTGGATCGATCGCGGCTCCGCATCCTGACTCCCCCATAACCACCGCTCTCCCGCCTGTTCAAATCGTTCGGGGAAGTCCGAGTTCGGATGTACCTTCACCTCGCCTTTAATCCCCTGTGCGCCGACGATCGAACCAATTTCCATCCAACCATCAGGCGGTAGTAATGGAGCTTTCCCTGAGGGCATTTCAGGGGTAGATTGAGACGGTGAATTAGTCATGAATCAGTCGGTAGGGAAAGAAGATCGATCTATATGTTAAACCAACGCGAGTTCAATAGTCGTAAATCGAGACGGAGGGAAGGGGGAAGGGGATATGCTCCACCAACGAGATTGCCAACAACTATCAACTATCAAACAGCCAGTTGAAAAAGTGGCTACTTTGGAGATCGATCGATATTTATCCAGTTTAATATTGGCATATCAACAGAAATAAATCATTCATCAACTAGCAATAACCGGAGAATATTCAGATGCAACAGCTTAATGCTCAAAAAGATAGTAACGCGTGGATTATGCAAACTTGGGCGGCATTTTTTCTGTCAATCGGGATGACAACTACGGGAATTATTTGTCTACCTGTAGATTTTTGGACTAAAGGTTTTATGGGGATGGGTTTAGGCTTTTCGGTAGCATCCACTTTTAGTTTGGGAAAGACCCAAAGAGATCTATACGAATCAACAAGATTAACCTCGAAAATTGAAGAAGCAAAGGTTGAGCAAATTCTTTCTCAACACGGTGTCCTTAAATAGCGATCTTTCCTAGTGTTAAATTAGATATTTAGAGTAGTTTAGTAGTTTAGTGACTAGTGGTTTATCGCGATCCTAGTATTCTATTCACCTCTCCCCCTTTGTTCGGCTTCAATAATATGAATTGCCAGCAACAGCTCTGCTAATGTTCGTTGAAAGGCATAATACCAACCTTGCCAACCGTCGAGAATGCCACATTTAAAAACTAAGCAATAGATTAAAATAATGAATGGGGCGAAGATTTTGCGTTTGCGAATTCGATCGCCCCAACTTAATTCTCGATCGGGTGTTTCTAATAGTTTTTTGGCTTCGATGATCATATATCGATCTTGTGCCCACAACCACCGACTGAGTGACTTGCGATCATCATGGTGAATATATGCCTTAAGCTGCTCAGATCGACCTTGAAGGCTGAGTAATTGAGTATGTCCATCATCTATATAGATGGCACTATCTGTTCTAAACAAAGCTAAACGCGGTGGTAGAATTGTCCCTTTTAGGGGCTTCCCAAAAACACAATATTTAAAAGGGATTGAGTAACCATTAATTTCTGGAGCTACTAAAGTATTAAATGATTGAATTAGTTGATCCGTCAATACATAGTCTGCATCTAAAGATAAAATCCATTCTGACTTAACTTGTTCTAAACCATAGTTCCATTGTTGAGTATGGGTGTCAAATTTACGTTTAAATATTTTAACTTGGGAATACGACTGGAGGATTTCTAATGTGGCATCATTGCTATAACTATCGATCGCAATAATCTCTTTCGCCCAGGTGAGTTTCTGGAGTGTCCGATCGATATTAGGCTCTTCGTTATATGTTAGGATGAGCGGTGTAATGGTGTTAATGTTCATCAGTGTTGAGTGAAGATATCGATTCCGCAAGGCGGAGGCTGTGCCAACGATAGACTTCGATCAGCTCGATCGCTATTTTATCTCGATCGTAATATTCGATCGCAAATTCACGAGCACGTTTGCCCATTAGGTTCGATCGATCTAAATCAGTTAGATGTCTATTTATTGCAGCGGTAATTGCTGCAATATCTAGATCTACGACATCACCAAGATTATGCTCTCGGACAACATCAGCTAATCCAATCCCTGGGGTAATTAATACTGGCGTACCAGCTACTAAAGCTTCTAAAACAGCAATCCCAAAGTTTTCTGAATGTGAAGTCAAAGCAAATAAATCCGCGCCTTGAATTAATAAATCTTTTTGCTTGCCTTCTACAAATCCCAGTATCTTGGTGCGCTGGTTAATGCCAGCACCTTCTAATAATAGCTGAATTTCAGCTTCATATTCCAGCGTTCCCGTTCCAGCAATTACGAAGGTAAATGGATGCTCTTGGAGTTTACCTAGTGCAGGAATTAGATAATCTAATCCTTTCTTGTAATGCAGTCGCGCTAGAAATAAAATTATCGGTTCATCTGCGAGACAATTCAAACTTTGATGTAGCAGATTTCTCGCATCTGGAATCAGAATGGGAATCTCTGTCAGAGCTAGTGGTAATATAAATGTGGGAGATTTAAAGCTTAAAGCTCGTAGATCGTCTTGCTCTTGCTGACAAGTTAAATGGATCGATCGAGCACGATCGAGATTGGATCTTTCAATTAAATTGAGATAGGCTTGCTTTTTCTGTCTACTTTGATTTAGCGACCATTTACATAGTAAACCATGTGGGGTAACTATATAAGGAACTTTCTTTAATCGAGCAATTGTCATTGCAACCGTAGAAGTATATGAGAATAACGCATGAACGTGAATTAACTCATACTTCCTGATATTCTGGAATAGCCAAATCGTAAACGATACTGAAATCGCAAATTCTCGCAATGCGGCAAACGGTGGCGAAAAGCGAGCGAAAAAGTAAGTGGGGATTCGATCGACTAAAGTACTCGTTCCTAATGGTATATCTAAAAGACGATCGCCATCATCATTAGTTGTGGCAATTTCGACATCGATTTCTTGAGATTGTAAAGCATGAACCATGTCAATAATAGCTCGACTTGTTCCACCCCTTGCAGGTGAGATAGAAGGAATAATATGTAAGATTTTCACGGTTATATTTCAGCTTACTTATTACTTATTACTTATTACTTATTACTTATTACTTATTACTTATTACTTATTACCTATTACTTATTACCTATTACCTACTCCGTAGAGCGAGGTGCGCCATCGATCTACCCAAATCTTCGTTCCATAGGGTGCAGCTAGCTCCTGGGAGCGTTTACCCCATGCTGGTAAGTCGTTTTGGTGGTGGAAGGTGAGCAAGGATTGGGTGAGGCTACCGACGTTATCTTCGGGAATTACTAAGCCGTTGTAATAGGGACGAACAATTTCGACGGCGGAACCACAGACATCGGTGCAAATAATCGGCAATCCCGCTGCGGCGGCTTCGACGATCGCTAATGGCCAAGGATCGAAGCGACTTGGTAGAATAAATGCACCCGCAGATTGCCAGACGGATGTCATTTCAGCAGGTTGTAAAAAGCCTCGATCGATAATACCTGGTTTTCCGACTAATTGCGATTTTAGTTCACCTTGACCGCAACAGACTAATTCCCACGGATCTGCGACTCGATCGCGATAAGCTTGATAAGCGGGGATTAATATATCGATCGCTTTAACTGGGATATAACGTCCGATAAATAGGAACGATCTCGGCCAATCTGCTTGCGATCGATTATCCCACAACGGCACCCAACTATCGTAATCGATGCCGTACAATCCTCGATCGATTCGACAGGCTTCAAAGCCCAATCGTTTTGCATATTGCCAACTTCGTTCTCCAGTCACGACCACTCGATCGATCCGGTTGAGGTAAGATTTTAATACAATTGGGGCAAATCGTTGCCGCCAATTATCTTGCCACGGTGTATCCATGCCCATCACAAATGGGGTATCTTTGAAGGCAGATCCAGTCACTAATTTGCAGTAAGGTGGATGCAACCAACCACAAACAACGATCGCATCAGGGCGTTCTGAGAGTACTAATTGTTCGATTAGGTTTGAGTCTTGCCGATCTTTTAAGTCGAGTAATTGACAGGGAATACCCTGCATTAATCGATCGCCAAAAGCAGTTTCTGTCAATGCTTTAAAGGCAATCACAAACAGATCTATCTCACCTGAATTGTGCAATGCTCGCCAGCAAGCAGCCATATAGCCAGAAATATCTGACCAGCAAAAGACAACTTTTAATTTCATCGGATCTGTCTTAATTCTGGGTGATTGATTGAACAGCATTGTCAATATTCATACTAGTACTAAGCGGCGGAAGTCAGGATACCATTTATTTCTCCCAGTCCCCAAGTCCCCAAGTCCCCCCGTCCCCATCTCCTCAAAATAGTAACTAGATTTACGCCGCTCAGTACTATGAAGGAAGTAGCCCCTTCTTACATTCGATCCCCAATTCATTTTTCCACCGTTGAGGATCTTCCAACTCCGCAAATTCGGAGCTATCAGAGTCGCCAAATTGAGCGCGACGGATATCCTGAAAACCAACATTCTCCAGCTCTCGCGCTAGCGACTGATAATCCCACATCCACAGATGTTCGCTACCCCGCAACCACTCCGTCAAAAAACCGCGTAAATTGCGTTCTCGCTGTTCGACACCCATCAAAGTCACCCGCATAAATTTGAGTGCAGCATCAGGATCTGTCGAGTTGATATATTGTTGAGCCATAAATTCCAGATCTGGGAGCACAAATCGGAAAATTCCTCCAGGTTGAAGATATTGATAACAGTGATGAAGTGCTTGACGCAATTCCGTTAAAGTGAGATGCTCCAATACATGAGAACAGTAGAGCAGCCTAACACTGCGATCGACAATCGGCAATCCTTTGACAATATCGCCATATTCGACATTTGCTGGAAAACGTCCAAACTGACCAACAGGAGCAAGTGCGCCAATTACAGGCAATTTTTGGAGCCTGAGCGCGACACTCGCATCAAAGTTTTGCCATTGACTAGGCGCGCACAATCCACAACCAAATTGAACCATCGCAGAAATATTTGTACTTTTATCCAACATTAGCTTTCGGATGGTGTGTTCGCGACAGACGCATGAATTAGCAATGGTTTTTAAAAATGAAACTGCTACAATCGGCATTCTCTCGTCAACAAATAGAAATGAGTTTGAATTTGGAATTGCTGCATCTCCCATCTCCCATCTCTATCCAAATTCCTCAAAAGCAGTAATTAATCGATCGACACAACAATCCCAAGTATATCTAGATACATGTCGATGACCCCTGTGAATATATTCTGCACGTAACAGTGGCATTCGATCGAGATCTACTAATATATCTACAATAGCTTCCGTCATCGTCGGATCGACAATAATTCCCGCATCTCCAACAATTTCTGGTAAAGATGCTCGATTGGCGACGACTGCTGGAACCCCCGCCGCCATTGCTTCCACCGCCGGAATCCCAAATCCTTCGTAGGGTGAAAGGAATAGTAATGATGAAGCACATCGAATTAAGCGGGGTAACTCCAAATCCGAGACTATTCCCAGTAACGTAATATTTGGATGCTCCTGAGCGGCGGCTATATATTTAGGCTCAGAAGCTCCCGCAACCACAATCTCCAAATCACTCCTGCGTTGGCTCAGTACCCGCGCAACGGCTAAAACAGCCTCTGCCCCCTTTTTCTCCCGCAACCCACCGACAACGACGATATAGGGCGACTGGTGAGTTGGTTTGAGGCTGATCGGATCGATCTTGGCAATCTCAAAGAAAGATGCATCGACACCATTCCCAATTACGACAATTTTTTGGGGATTTGCACCCAAAAGATCGACCATCCGCTGCTTAGAAAACTCGGACACAGTAAACACGACGCGACAATCATCCAATGCTTTGCGCACCCACTTACCCCATTTATACGCAAACCACCGATGTTGCCAAGTATGCGACCATGCTAAGTTAGGCTCAAAGGCTTGAATATCGTGCAAAGTCACCGCAACTGGGCATTTGGAGACAGGGATATAGGTTTGCATCGGTGCATACAGCCAATCTGTGTCATTGGGGATATATTTATCCATGCGCGGAAATCCCGCTAATTTCCACGTTCGTTCGGTGGTGTTTTCGGCAGTGGGAAAGGTGATAAATGGGAGTGTCGATAATGGCGAACGCGGATCTAGTTGATGACTCGAAGTCAGCCACTGTTGGGAAAATAATAGTTTGATGGCGATGTCATCTCGTTGGCAACGCCTGCGCTTTGCGCTTACGGAACGAGCATCGATCGCGCCCAACAACATATTATTAATATGTTTACCAATTCCAGTACAGGGCAGATATGTGCTAACTGGATGAATGTAAGCGATAATATTCATTAGAAATTACTAAAATTCGTATTCACGCTCGTAAAATTTTAGTAATCGATCGAGTAAAAAGTAACGTGGTCCTTGAGTCATCCTCAGTGATAAAGATCTCCACATACTGATCGGTTGTTCTTGAGATCGAGGCTTCTGTGTCCAAGTACCTCTGCCATGCGAAATATACTCTTTGTCATGCTCGTTTAGCAGCACTGTATTGTAATTATAATTCCATTTCGGATCGATTATTTTGACGATGGATGATTTTTTGGCTAGGTTGATGACATGACCATTTTCATACAGACATCGATCGGATGCTGGTAAAAACATCGTTGGGATATCTGCTCTCAACAAAAGCTGTTTGAAAAACTTGATCGATTTTCGATCGTTGACAACTATCATCACCCCTGAGTTGAATCGACCGGAAGATTCTACACTCATGTAAATAAATTGATCATCGCAGAACACAGATGATATTGGCGGTGTTCGATCGTAAATTAAGGCATCTCCATCAATAAAGAAGACATGTTCGTATCCTTTTTCCAACGCGCTTAAAATAATGGCAACTTTCAGCCACGCAGAATTCGTGCCGGATATTCCACTAGGTGGCGATTTTGTGAATGCTATATATTTGTATCCATGTCTATTTGCATATGCTTGATGACTATTGAGACAATCCTTGAAGATCCGATCGTAACCATTAGTGGCAATGCTAAATAATAATGTCTGTTTATCGATCGATTCAATTTGAGCCATAACTTAACATTCCCGAAGATCAATCGTCAATCTACTATTTTAGGTGGTGGTAACAGCGATTAATGGTTTTGTTTGTGCGAAGGATATTAACACAAGATTCTAGCAAAAATCCGACCGCAATTTTCCCGTGCATCATCAAAGCAGATCCAATCGATCGATTTTGCAGAAAATATCGATCGAACAAATTTCGATGGGGCATCGTTGCACTCAGCTTGTATCCAGCCCAATGAAGCAACACAACTTGTTTTTGATGATCTAATCCACCATAATCCCACAATCGATATTCGCCACCAGATTGATATATTGCCCCAGATGTACGCGCCCAAGCATTTTCGCAAATGCCCCCCAGTACTTCGGCAAGATGTCCGCAACGTAAAGGTTTGATGTCGCAACAGTAATTGATAAATGCTTGATCGGTATTGCGAGGATTGAGTTGTGCGCGAATCTCTAATGCTGCTGCTGCTAATAATTCAAATTCCTCGATCGAGAATAGCCCTGTTCGCGCTGCCCACAACCCAGACAGAAAACCTCTTCCTCGTCCCTGTTTCAACAGTTTTTGACGAAATTTACCCGATTGATACACTTGATCGATCGCGCAATCATAATGCAACAATTCAAAATCAAACTCATCTAAAGCGGTAATCATCGGCGTGAGATCGGCTAGCACAACCTGACGGACATCTAAATACATAAACCGCTCTAATTCTCCCCAAAATGCCGCATAGCGTCTAAACCAATATTTACTATTGGGCGTATGTCCGAGTTCAAAAGCTTTTCCGATTGCTTCTAATCGATCGAATGCCGGATCGATATATATGTCAAAATTATATTGGGACTGAAGCTGGAAGATGCGATCGCAATTATCATTAAATGGAATTAAAATTAAGCGGAGATCTGGATTGAACTTTCTAAAGCTATTCAAAAAAGCAATCGCCCAATCATAGACCAAATCGTTGGCTGAAAAATACACACCAATTTTTAGATCTGGATCTGTTTTCATTTCAACTAATAGCCGAGCATCTTTGACAAACTTTTAACTCCTGAAAACAAAAACTCGGCAAATTCAGTGCCGAATAGCCGCACTAATATCGGATAAGGAGTTTGTCCGACAACACAACTGTTCGCCGCTAATTGACGTGCTTTTCTAAAGTACAAATTAGCTTCTGTAGCTGCACCCGATCGCAACACACTTCTACCGTATCGCCATAGGCGTTGGGCAAGAATACTGCTAACTTGAGGCGTTAGATCTGTATCTGTATACTGCTGAATCAGTTGGATCTGTCGATCGATCGTCTCATAATCCACCAACGCACTTTTTTGTGTATAACCACGGTTGCTAATTCGATCTGGATCATTATATTCACGATAATAATAAACCGGATGAGGATCGTGAATAAACGTCACCCCTGACAATACCAATCGTAAATGTAAATCGTGCTCTTGACCACGAGTTAGAGTCGGATCGAAACCGCCAATTGCGGCTAAATAAGTCTTCTGATGCAGTGGACAGGATGTCAACGGACAATTCGATAATATTTGCTCGATCGGATCGATCGTCGCCTGAAGAGGCTGTAAGGGATAGTTGGGAAGTAGATTTCCTTGCCGATCGATCCTCATTGCATCACCATAAATAATAGCTTGTAAATTGTCGGTTAATTTACCCGCCTGAAGCACCTGACGCTCGATACTGTCTGGCAATAAGATATCGTCACCATCTAGAAATTTAATATATTTACCCTGCGCTAGAGCAATACCTCGATTTCGAGCTGTCGGTGCGCCTTGATTCGATCCAGTTTCCCAGCGAATTTTATCGCCAAAGCGACGAACGATCTCCAGACTATCATCTTGAGATCCATCATCAATGACAATTATTTCTACATTAGGATAGGTGAGATCTAACGCACTTTCAATTGCTTCCCGAATAAAGGATCGATTGTTGTAGCAAGGAATAATAATTGACACTAAAAATGACATATCATTATCTATTACCTATTACTCAAATTGAGCCGCTAACCACTCCATTACTTCCTGCCCTAAACTAACATTATTCAATCGATCGATCTCGCGAATTCCGGTGGGACTGGTGACATTTACCTCAGTCAAATAACCACCGATCACATCGATACCCACAAAGTATAAACCAGCAGCTTGAAGTTTTGGAGCCATCTCCGCACACATCTGATATTCTCGATCGGTAATAGCGACTTTTTCACTTCGTCCACCCACTGCCATATTGCCCCGAAATTCTTTCCCCGTGGGAATCCGATTTACCGCACCCAAAGGTTTCCCATCGAGCACGATAATCCGTTTATCCCCATCTTTTGCTGCCGGAAGAAACTGCTGAATCATCAGCGGTTCGCGATTTTGTCCGGTACTAACTTCAATCAGCGAATTAAAATTTTTATCGTCTGGAGTGAGGAATAAAATCCCTTCTCCACCCTTGCCACCTAAGGGTTTCAAGACTGCCGCGCCATGAGTTTCCACAAACTGACGAATTACCACTTTATCTCGCGAGACGATCGTTGCTGGCATCCATTCGGCGAATTGCAATGCAAACATCTTCTCATTCGCATTGCGCAATCCCGATGGACTATTTATCACCAACGTCTGGGTTGGATCGAGACAGTCCAGAATAAAGGTGGTATATAAATAAGAAACATCCACAGGGGGGTCTGTCCGCATGAAGACGGCATCCATTTCCCCTAAAGCTTGGAAGACTACATTTCCGAGCTGATACCAGCCTTCCTGAGCCACCCAGCGACCATTCTGAAGCTCTACCGGAGTAAATTTTACTGGTTGAAGAAATCCCCAAGCTTCCCCGCCGACAACGCTCAATTTTTCAGCCTGAGTAATCCACACCTGATGCCCTAGTTGATCGGCCGCTTCCATCAATGCCACACTGGTATCATGGGTAGGATCTAATTTGGCGATCGGATCGATAATAAATGTTAGTTTCATCAGGTCAGAATTTGAGGGGATAAGATAGCTCTAGCTGAAATTCTAGGTGCGATCGAGGTCTGGACGCAAGATCGTCTACCGATCGAGGACACCCCTACATCATCGATGATGTAGGGGTGTCCCAAGGTTTCCGCAAGCATAAAGATTAGCGCGAGCAGAAATTTATCTTTTCATCGGCTGATAACCACGCCAAACACCGATTAAAACACCTTGAACCTGAACTAGATGAGCTGCGGATTCGATCGGTTGATACTTGGGATTGGCAGCTTGAAGGGTAATATGTTCGCCCTGACGATGATAACGCTTGAGGGTAGTTCCTTGACCATCTACTTGCGCTGCGACGATCGTGCCATTCTTCACCTCAGTGGAGTCCTTAATGGGCTGCATGATAGCCATATCACCTTCGACGATCGAATCCTCGATCATGCTATCTCCCATCACTTGGAGGGCAAAATAGTCGGACTGATGAAAAAATGGCGATAAATCTAATCTTTCAGTGACATCATTCGCAAATGGTTCGACCAATCCCCCTGCGGCAATTGTCCCAAAAATGGGCACACCACTCGCAGCATATTTAAGAATTTTAATCGTCCGTGCTTTTCCTTCTGCCCACTCAATAAACCCCTTATTGCGCAGATGCTCCAATCGACTTTGAATCGGCGCGGGGGATTTGAGATCCATCGCTTGCATCATCTGGCGAATCGATGGTGCGTGTTGATTTTCCCGAACATAATCTACTAGCCAATCGTAAAGTTCTTTTTGGGCTTTTGTTAATTCCATGATTCTACACTCTCAAATTCAATATATAACTACTATAGATCTGTCGTACTAGCAAAGTCCACTGAATTTTTAGTAATTGTTTGAATTTGATAAGGGTGGATAGTGGATAGTGAATGGGGTTAATAGTGGGTAACGGTGGTTGCATGATTTAATTAACCTAATCGATGCTTCTTTGGAGACTTCATGAGTTTTATCCACTATCCACCATTCACCATTCACTATTCACTTACTCTTCAAATTGTGAGCCTTATAAAAAGTTTCTAAACTATTAATATCGCCGACAAACCGCCAGTGCCAAGGCTCATAGCTAACTTTTTGAATATTATCCTTGGGGAAAGATAGCTCAAAACTGTAGGTTGCGGCGTTGGCTTTTAGCCATTTATATGCGGGTGTCGTGTCAAAATTTTGATTCAAATTAGTAGCAGGAACAGAACTATCGCCGAGATCGACGGCATAGCCAGTATGATGTTCGCTGTATTTAGGCGGTGCGCTGACTTCGGCGCGTTTTGTCGGTTGTTGTCTGCGTTCGGCTCCAACCCCAAAAAACAGCCGTTTCTGATCGTCAACCGATCGAAATGCCGAAATTGTTGTAATATCGACACCACTAGATCGAGCCGCACTCACCATTGATTGAAACTTCGTCGCAGCAGTTTTGCGCAAGCGATAACCACCACCAATCGATACTAATTCATCGTTGGGAGCTTCGGCATAGGAAAGATGATTCAAGAGATTATCGACATTTGGCGACTGATTATTATCAGTAGCTGGAATACCCGCATTTCCAGAATTACTCGCACTAGCGACAATGGCTGTTGTCGGGGGATTATTCTGAGCTGTTCTGGCAAATGTAAAAGCAGCTCCACCAGCGAATAAAATTCCCAATCCGATGGCAATTCCCCCCAAGGGTAGTTGTGGGAAAGATGAAATGTTTTGAAGGCGACTGGCTTGAATTTTACCTCCATCCCGCAAGGCTGCTGGGATATCTTCGGCTTTACCTAGATTAGCCGATTTATTTGCTGGTCTAGACCGATCTGAATTACTCAACTGCTGCTCCTGCCACGCGACTATATTGCATTTTGACACATCATCGATGGTTCTCGATCGCAAATATTGTCAGAATTTGCCTCTCCTATTCCCTATTCCCTATTCGCTTCAGAGCCTGAATTAAATCTACCGCAGTCAGATAACGATCTTTCGCGCGACGTTGGGTGACTTTATCGATTAAAGCTTGCACTGGCGGCGTAATCGTTGGAATCGCCGCAACATTAAAACGGTAGCCATCTGGTTGAAACTCTAAAAAATCGGCCGGATTGCGCCCTGTCAAGAGAAATATGAGTGTGAGACCGATCGCATATAAGTCTGACTGGGTGCAGGGTTGACCACTATTTTGCTCTGGTGCCATATAGTCTGGTGCGCCAATTTTGGTGCCACCAAGAGTACCAATTTCTTTGACTGCTCCAAAATCAAGCAAAAAGATTTGTTTGTCAATCGCGCGCACGAGGATATTCGCTGGTTTGACATCGCGATGAATTAGTGGCGGTTGTTGCTGATGAATATAACCCAAAATCCCGCACAATTGAATCATCCAGTCGATCGCCTGAGCTAATGTTACGGTGCCATGCTCGATGATGTATAGATCCAAATCCTGTCCGTGGATTAGTTCCATCGCCAGATATTTACGTCCAGTTGCGACGAAAAAATCATAATATTGGGGGATGCCTGGATGGTGAAGGGTTTGGAGGATTTTGGCTTCTCGTTCAAATAATTCCCGTGCTTTGGGAATTTCGACCATATCCGCATTCATTTCTTTGAGTACCAATAATTTAGCCAGATCCCATGCTAAATAAGTCGTACCCATGCCACCGATTCCAAGGGTTTTGAGGATCTGATATTTACCGATCTGATGACTGACTGTCATTGGTTGTCCGCAGTGTCTACAAAACAACGTATCAGCAGGGTTGTCTAAGTGCTGGCAAATAACTGGGGCGACTATTTCCACATCTAGCCGCACGGTCAACAATACGCCATCTTTGGCTAGTTGAAGGCGATCGTCATTGGTCAATAATACTTTATTTATCGATAAACTATTGACAAAGGTGCCATTGGTACTGTGATTGCTAATTTCCCAGTAGCCACCACCCTGGCGTAAACTAGTATGAGAAATCGTCGCGTGAAGTCTGGAAATTGACGGTCGATCGATGACGATTTGATGTTCTGGAGATCTGCCGATTTGAATCGCTGCTGGCGGCACAAATTGCCACTGCTGCAAGATGCGACTCCGGCTCTCATCCCACAACGAAATCTGAATATTTTTCATGAAGACCGCCGCAATTTACCAGTCCTTTCCAAGACAGCGCACCAAGCAGGGAGACTAAGATCCGGTTCCCCCTTTTGAAGGGGGGTTAGGGGGATCCAGATCTCCAAATCATCTCCAACAGACTTGTGTATACACGGTAGATCCCCTATCCCTAATTACGACTCGAACGAGGTACCAAGAGCAACCGCCAATCAGCCACATAGGAACGAGCATCGCCGTAAATGGGACTGCGCCGACCGATTGTAGCAGCTAATTCGATCGCATTAGAGATATTGCCCTGACGATAGATGGCAATCGCTCGATCTAGCGTATGTCGATCGGCAACTTCTTGTAGTTCCAAGCTCCAGTAGCGAACTTCTGCTTGAGCATCTTGATAGAGCGATCTCCCAGGTGTAATTCGATTGGCAACTGTAATCGCCTGGGATAAATGCCCTTGTCTAGCTAGTTCAATCGCTTGAGCCAAAATTGGTCGATCTTCAACTACCTGAATTTTTTCATTCCATTCAGCTACTGACGTGGTAATTTCTTCGCCCAGCGGACGATCTTTGGTAATCTTTCCGGCGAGGCGAACGGCAGCTTTGAGATTGGCGAGGGACTCACCTTTACTAACTATTTGTTTGGCTTTGGCTAGGATTACTCGATTGTCAACAGTTTCAATCTGCTGACTCCAGGTGGCAATTTCCGACTGGATTGTTTTGCCGACATCGCTGTCAGCGGGGACTTGTTTCGCCGTTTGGATTGCCATCGCCAGAGTTGCAGGCTGCTGGAAGCTAGCAATGGTTTTTGCCCACTGGAGTTGGGTTTGCTGTTTGAGCATTCCTTGCCAGTTGGACTGTTTTGTCCGCGCCAAGGTATAAATCGAGCTATTTTTCGGGATTTTCTTGGCTTGAGAGATCGCATCCATCAATGCTAGCATGTGCCGTTTGCCCGCCCAGATATGCGCTTGATTGAGTTTGACCCAATCTTGAGCTTCGGCGTAACTAGACACGTCCTGGGGCACTTTTTGGGCGATCGCAATCGCTGCATTAAAGTTCTGAGTTTTGTATAAATCGACGCTTAATAGCACCAGATGTTTACTCCACTTACTCCGCAGCACTTGCCCCTCTTGATAGACATAGGTAGTCTTGTCGATTTCATTCGCCAGTTTCATCGCATTCAGAATCGGTGCTGGCTCCTTTGGTAAAGGTGCTTCGACAACTTTTTCTTTCTTCGCTGCGGCTTTGACGGCTAAGGCGATTCGCTTGGCGCGGACATTATAGTCATCACCCTCTTTCGTTTCTAGCGCGTCTTTTGCCTCTTGGAGTCGATCCCAACCATCCCGCTCTCTAGCGAGCTTGGATGCCATTTTGTCATGCTTGTAGCCGTTCCAATAGCTGCCTTTCATCTGCTGTACTGCTTGCAGAATCACAAATGCCTGATTCCAATCGCCGCTTTTCATCGCCTGCTCGAATCTACCATCGATCTTGCTACTATCCAAAGACTGAATCGACCATTTAGCGACTGTCGCCTGAGCGCGATCGTAGACGGGACTACTAACTGGTACGATCTTTATGGTCGCGATCGCTTGCTCGATATTACCCTCATTGAGTTGCTTGCGCCCAATTTTCATCAAGTCTTCAGACCAAGATCTCAGCAACCGTTGGGACTCACCATAGAGTGGGTGCCGATCTGTCCATCCTTTGACTAGATCCACTGCACTGCGTAGCTTGGGTACTTCCTTCGTTTCCGCGCCAACTTGAGCGCAATACAGCCGTTCGCTATCTACCGAAATTGGTAAAACGCCCTGACAATTGGGCGTAGGTGGCACTGCAATCAATAACAAATAACTAGTAACACCCGTACCACCTACCATTGCGGCTAGAACCGCCCAAAATGCCGACCAAGGATCGACATTTACTGTCGGTAGATTGATCCGACTAATCGGTGCCACGATATCGCTAAATAGGTCGCGAGCGGCAATATTGGTAATGGTTGAAACTTTCTTGGAGGTATCGGTGTTCAGCACCTCTGATGCTGGCGAACCACTGCTATGAATAAAACTGTTGCCAGTCTCCATCGGCTCTGATAAATCTCCTTCTATCTGCTTTACGGCTCCATTCCTAGCTGCTGGCTGAAATTGGAATCTTTTCCAAGCACCGATTAACTGAGTTCCAACCTTCTGCTCTTTACTGTCTTGCACTAGCCCCTCCTCCAAGAAATATAATTTTTAATGTATTACAGAAATATAATTTTTATAATTTAAGACTGACTTGTTGCAATGGCATTACATCGGATTGAATTTATGGATTGAGCGATTGGATGCTCTCAGAATCTGGATTCTATCTAGATTTGCCGATTTTTTTAGTATCTTAACATTTATAATGTTATTTTAAACTACGTATAGTATTAATAAATTATCTATATTGACTCTCTAAATATGACAACCATTTGTGTTGATACTGAGGCGATCTTGAGTTTAGACCTATCCTCGATCGCTAATTCGATCGAATCGTGGTTAGTTACAAACCCTAAACAATTTGATTTGGAGTTAAAATTCTCGATCGACTACAATCGAGATCCTCAAGATCCGCGAGAACTATCGGAAATTCCAGAGATCCGACTGTGGTTTCTCCGGTTGGATGCTCGGTACCCCTATTTACCCCTACTCCTAGATTGGCAAGCCGGAGAACTCAGTAGATATGTCGCGATGTTGATTCCCCATCAATTTAGCCGCAAGGAAGGAATCCAATACAATCCCGAAGCTTTAGAGCTGTGGGTAATGCACAGGGTATTTCTCATCACAGATTGGTTGCAGTGTCAACAGATTGAGGATCGATCGAAACTCAAGTTTATGACCCAAATGCTAGGCTACGAGTTAGACGATGGTCTGTTTGAATTGCTAGAACAATAACAGATCTTCTGGTAAAGTCGATGCCAAATATTGCCAATATGTTCCATCAAAGTTAGCACAGACCCACTCTAAATCAACAAAACAGTCAAGAATCAGTTGTTGCTGATTTAAGGTATGGTTTGCTAGTTTTGAAACCAATTAGATCCCCTAGTCCCCCAGTCCCCCAAGATGAAAGCACAAGTATTTCGTGGAGTCAACAACCTCAGCTACGAAGACATTCCCATCCCTGAATTAGCCGCAGATGAAGTCCTGGTGCAGGTAAAGGTAGTGGGGTTGTGTCAGTCAGACATCAAGAAAATCCTTTATCCGCTATACGAGCCGCCGCGAATTTTTGGACATGAAACCGCTGGAGTCATTAGTAAAGTAGGTGCTGATGTCCGCGATTGGCAAGTGGGGCAACGGGTAGTCGTGATGCATCATATTCCCTGTATGCACTGCAATTACTGTCTCCACGAAAATTATTCGATGTGCGATGTTTACAAAAATATCACGACTACGGCTGGATTTACACCTAGTGGTGGTGGCTTTGCAGAATATGTCAAAGTACCAGGACATATCGTTTGCAATGGCGGTTTGATTCCAATTCCAGATCGAGTCACCGACGAACAAGCCAGTTTTGTGGAGCCAACAAATTGCTGTCTCAAAGCTGTCAAGAAAGCTAATATTCAGGCGGGAGATACAGTCTTAATTACTGGAGCTGGACCGATTGGGTTAATGTTTATTATGTTAGTCAAACATTTTGGAGCCAGAGCAATCTCGACGGATTTAATTCCCGCTAGAGTCGCCAAGGCTCTGGCTGTAGGAGCTGAAGCAGCTTTCGACGCAAGAGATCCAGATTTGACTGCCAAAATTCACGCTTTAACTGGGGGCATGGGTGTAGATACATCGATTCTCGCGGTGCCTAGTGATAAAGCATTTTTTCAAGCCTTAGATTGTACGCGAAAAGGTGGGAAAATATTGTTTTTTGCCGAGTTTCCCGATGAGTTAGAAATCCCCATCAATCCAAATGTTTTATATCGACGGGAAATTGATTTGATGGGTAGTTATAGTTCTTCGTTTAGAGTACAAGCTTTAGCTGCAGATCTAGTCTTCAATCATCGAATTGATGTCGATGCCCTAATTAGCGATAGGTACCATCTCAAAGATCTGGACAAGGCTGTAGCTCAAGCCACGAAACCCACACCGGAAACTTATAAAATCCTTCTATATCCAAACTAATTAAATTCTATCTCCCTCCCAGCTCCTCCCTCCCCCCTCCTCCCTCTCTAAAAAGTAAGAATCGATCGAATAGATTTACCTTGATGCATCAGATCGAAGGCATCATTAATCCGATCGATCGGCATAATTTCACTTACCAAATCATCGATATTAATCTTCCCGTCCATATACCAATCGACGATTTTGGGGACATCTGTTCGCCCTTTTACACCACCAAAAGCAGTGCCCTTCCACACCCTGCCCGTAACTAATTGAAAAGGCTTAGTCGAGAGTTCCTGTCCTGCTCCAGCGACACCGACAATCACACTTACACCCCAACCTTTGTGACAACATTCGAGAGCTTGGCGCATCAGATTGACATTACCAATACATTCAAAACTATAGTCAGCACCGCCCTTGGTGAGATCGACTAAATAGGGCACCAAATCACCTTCTACTTCCTGCGGATTGACAAAATGAGTCATCCCCAATTTTTCAGCCAAAGGACGTTTTGCGGGATTGATATCCACACCGATAATCATATTTGCCCCCACCATCCGCGCAGCTTGAATCACATTCAAACCCACACCACCCAATCCAAACACAACAACATTGGCACCTGCTTCAACTTTGGCGGTATTAATTACCGCGCCAATCCCAGTTGTTACACCACACCCAATTAAACACACCTTTTCAAATGGTGCGTCGGGACGAATTTTAGCCAGGGCAATTTCGGGAACCACCGTATAGTTTGCAAAAGTAGAAGTCCCCATATAGTGGTGCAACATCTCCCCCTCATATGAAAAACGACTGCTGCCATCGGGCATCACCCCGCGCCCTTGAGTGAGGCGAATTGCTTGACAGAGATTGGTTTTGCCACTGACACAGTAACTACAATTACGGCACTCTGGGACATATAATGGAATCACTCGATCGCCTGGTTTTAGGCTGGTGACACCCGCACCAATTTCGACAACTACCCCTGCACCCTCATGTCCTAAAATGGCGGGAAACAAGCCTTCTGGGTCGGCTCCTGAGAGTGTATAGGCATCGGTATGACAGACTCCAGTTGCTTTGATTTCGACTAATACTTCTCCCGCCTGGGGTGGCGCGAGGTTGACGGTGGTAATTTCGAGGGGTTTACCAGCATGAAATGCAACAGCAGCTTTGACTTGCATGATAGATGTAGAGTGATGTAGTGATTTAGCGAAAAGTGCGGTCTTGGGGTTTTCCCAAGGGAGCACCTTTTCAAGACAGTGGTTTAGCGAAAAGTGAATACTAATTTTACGATTCTAACCATTCAAATAGTTGACCGACAGTTAGTTGAAATGACTCGGCAAATTCAGGCACGGGTAACAAATCTTCCTTGTTTTCAAAGACTGAAATCTTTGGTTGTTGGTCTAACGTTCCTAGATTATCGGCAAAATAGACAAATACTAATTCTTCGTCTGGGTCGATTAACCAACCCATTTGAGTGCTGTGGGTAAGACACCGGAGAATATTTCGGACGACTTTTGTTTGACTTTGTTCGGGAGAAAGAATTTCAATCGTCCAATCAGGCGCGAGGGCAAATACATTGGCAACTTTTCCATCATTATCGCGAGGGATATGTTCCCACGAGAACACCGCAACATCTGGTACGATGGAACGTCCGCCAAAAGTACAGCGTAATTCTGGATAAGCGCGGGCAATCTTTTCAGGCTTGAGTGCGGCATTAATAGCAGGGACAAGATCTCCTTGAATGGTACTATGTTTTCCTTGCGGCATCGGTTTTTGGATAATTTGACCGTCGATAAACTCGCTCGCAGGTTTGGTTTCTGGTAGAGTCAGGAATGTATTGAGATCGATCGATTTAATTGGTGTTTGAACCATTGCCGATAAGGTGATTGGTTAGTTATATTTTATCGAAAATCGGAACTATGATTAATTGTGATCGATGCTTTTACAGAGCGACTCCGCCAACGAATCTGATGCTGGTTTTTAAAAATGAAACTGCTATAATCCGCATTCTGTCGTCAACGATCTGAAAGGTTAATCATAATTAATCATAGTTTCGACACTACGATGGCAATTGACTCATCTGTTCCAAATCCAATACCTGCGCCAACAATTCTGGCTCCATTAATCCTTGCTCCAACACAATTTGACGCAACGATTTACCTGTAGCCAAAGATTCCTTCGCCACATGCGCTGCATTCAAATAACCGATGTGAGTATTCAGTGCGGTTACGAGTGCCAAACTCCCCTCCGCATAATCGCGACAGCGTTCGGAATTGGCGGTGATGCCGACGATACATTGATCCGTTAAAGCCTTAATCGCATTGCCCAAAATCTCGATGCTATGAATCAGATCGTAGGCAATCAACGGCATCATCACATTCAATTCTAATTGTCCCGCTTGAGCGGCCATTTCGATCGATCGATCGAATCCCATTACTTGAAAACACACCATCGAAATCATTTCGGCCATCACCGGATTGTACTTCCCAGGCATGATCGACGAGCCAGGTTGGACGGGAGGGAGTTGGATTTCTTTTAAACCTGTCTTTGGCCCTGAATCCATCAATCGCAGGTCATGGGAGATTTTAACCAGGTCTGCGGCGAGATTGCGGAGACTACCAGATACATTCACAAATGGTGCCATACTTTGCATGGCTGCCATCAAATGCGGTGCAACAGTCAGCGGTTGTCCGATTAATTCTCCCAAAATTTGGGCAACAGTCGATCGATATTCAGGATGAGTATTCAAGCCTGTACCCGCAGCACTTCCACCTAAACCTAATTTAGTTAAGTCGCCTGATGCAGTAGTAATCCTAACTTGATGATCGCGTAAAATCTGCGCGAACGCGCCAAAACTATCGCCCAATCGCACGGGTACCGCATCTTGCATGTGGGTACGTCCAGATTTGACGATCGAGTGAAATTCTACCGCTTTTTTGTCCATTGCGGCGATCGCACCAGCCAACGCAGGCAATAAAGTATGACTGAGCGCGAGCAATCCTCCCACCCGAATCGCCGTCGGAATCACATCATTGGTAGACTGTCCGTAATTAACATGATCGTTTGGATTCACCCGTTGATAGTTGCCTTTAATATCACCCAATATTTCCAGCGCACGGTTGGCTAATACCTCATTGACATTCATGTGGTGAGAAGTTCCCGCACCAGCCTGATAGACATCGACAACAAATTGTTCGCGCAGATTTCCTTGCAAAATCTCATCGGCGGCGGCGACAATCGATCGAGTGAGTTCGCTATTAATACAGCCTAATTTACCATTGGCAATCGCAGCGGCTTTTTTGATGAGAATACAAGCATCGACATAGGTAGCCAGTGGTTTCAATCCACTAATTGGGAAATTCTCGATCGCCCGCAAAGTCTGAATGCCATAATAGGCGGATTCAGGGATCTGACGTTCCCCCATCGAATCCTGCTCAATCCGGTAATTATCTTGATTCATAGTCGATCGATCCTAAGCACAAGCTTATATTATATCGAGCGATGGGAAATGGAAGAATAGATTCTAATACAGCTCGATCGAAGATTCTCGTTGACGTAGTTTTTGTCCAGAACCGTCGATTAATAACTTTTGTTCTAATTCTACTTGTTCGGCTTCAACCAGCTCCACTTCTACCATTGGTGCGTTGACTGATTGTGGTAGTCTCAGTGGTAATACTAGTGGTTGTTGTTCGGGAATGACTAAAGCTTGTTCAATCCAATAACTAGCTGTAGGAATAGTTCGTTCTAAATCTTCTAATGGACGCGGAATTACCATGATGGAGCGAAGTTCGCCAATCCGCTCGGCGACTGACATTCCAGCATCGAGCGCAAAAGTAACATTGGAAACTGTCCCCCGAATAATTGCCGTACAAAAGCCCGCACCAGTTTTTTCATAGCCAGACACATGGACATCCGCTGTCTTGAGCATCGCATCCATCGCTCCTACCATCGGTGGGAATCCGCGGGTTTCGAGTAACCCAATTGCAAGATTAGTCAGCTTACTTTTGCCGACAACTTGAGCTAACATGCGATCGCTAATTGGCAACACCGCATTAAGATTAGGTGAAGGACGCGATATTACTGATTGATAAATCAATTCATCCATCTGAGCCGCGACTTCTGCGCCTGCGGCTACTGCTAATCTGACATCGGGGAACCTACCGCGAATCACCGCAGTACAATAACCCCCCCCAATCTTTTCATAGCCAACCAAAGTGACATCGGCAGATTTGATCATCATATCTGCCGTTCCCACCATCGCCGGAAAGCTCCGAGTGGATATTAACCCGATGGCACTTTCGGCATGAATGTTCGACATGTAGATTAGTTGATAGTTGATAGTTGATAGTTGATAGTTAAAAATCTAGTCAATTTTCGACTACCAACTTGCTACAGTCAATCTTTTGATTCGATCGATCTTCCAGCAAAAAGACTACCCAAAAGCTATTACTAGTGACTAGCTAATACGACCTTCAACTTGGTCGCGGAATTCTTGGACTTCTTCAGTATAACCAATTGGCAGAATTCGCTCAACGTTGGGATGGGGACGAGGAATGATTACCCAAGATTCGAGGGTACCACCATAGACTTTCTCAACTACCTCTACACCAGCCGCCATTGCCTGTTTGACCTCAGAAACGTCTCCACGCACGTTAACGGTAAATCTAGCACTACCAGCCCGCAGGTAGCCCACTAAGGTGACACGTCCAGCCTTGAGCATAGCATCAGCAGCAGCCAAGACAGCCGGAAATCCTTTGGTTTCGATCGAACCAACCGCCTGTTGAGAACTCAATGAATCAGCCATTAAAATATATTCCTTGTAATAATAAATTATTCGTTCGCGTAGCGTCTCTAGTTGAGTGTGTTGGGTTTCATTCTTCTGCTTGGTGCGCTGTCTTGAAAAGGTGCTCTACTTGGGGAAACCCCAAGACCGCACTTTTCGCTAAACCGTCGGGGAACCCGACGAGCGCGCATCCGCAACCCAACCTACAGATCTATCAACTATCAACTATCAACTAATTTCACACCCAAAATTCTTCAGATTCTGTTGTATATTGCATCGGCATGACGCTATCTAGGTTTCCGGTTGGATGAGGAACGATATAGTGACTGACTAAAGCACCTTTTTTGGTAGCTTCACAAGCCAAAACACCAGCCGCAACAGCTTGATTCACTTCGGATACTGGACCGCGAATCGAGATCATAAACTCGGCGCGTTCTGCCAAACCATAGTAAACCAATGTGACATTCCCAGCTTTGAGCATCGCATCAGCAGCAGCTAACACAGGCGGAAATCCATCGGTTTGAATCGTCCCGACTGCTTGTCTGGAACTTCGAGTTGCCATTGAAAAATATCCTCCTGCTCGATCGACTAATAACCTTTAAAATAAGCTTAGAGAGGAAGACAGCGATAATAACTGAGATCGTCTCTAGCCGTTACATTTTTTTAGTCCAACCAACCGATATCAGTGTTATTCCGACGGCGAAGTGTTTCTTCACGGGACTGAGTAGGACGAGCCGTCAGGGATGCGTGAGAAGTATCTTTCTTTACAATCGCTGTGGTAGCTTTAGCTTTAGCTGGAGCTGCTGCTGGTTGTTCTGACAATTTTACAATCATTGCCTTAGCATCATTCAACTCTTTCATCAAGGCATCAAATTTCTGCTGTTGAAGTTTTGCTTCCTTCTCTTGAGCAGCTTTGGCTTGAGCGTCGTCGTTGGTTGGAGGTGTCATATTCGTGGTGGTTATAGGAGTAGGCGTTGGACTGGGTGCGGTAGTCTCCCGTGTGGGGATTACTAATGGTTGCTGCATTTCCTGCCGCAACACATCAGATGCTGATGTTTTTTTCTTGACAGTCATATTTAGTTCCAATCTTTCCAGATTTCATTGACAACACAACGGTAATCAGCGGCTGCGGGTGCGGCTGCGATCCCTTTACACTGACTAATTGGCAATCCTGACATTGCAGCACGTTCGTGAATTTTCAAATTCCTGATTACTGTATAATAAACCGGAATCTGACACTGCAATAAGGTTTGTTGGGCTTCTTGCGCTTCTCTCAAACCGCGAGAATTTACCTTAGTCAGTAAGACGCGATGGCTAATCTGGGACGGAATCACCACCTGTCTCACCGTGCGAATCAATGCGGCTAGATCCATTGGTGCGGGAGGAGTTGGCAACAGCAAGTAGTCTGCTACGGGCATAATCGCCTCGTAAGCCGCAGAATCGAGCGCAGGCGGCATATCTACAACCACGATGTCGTAATCTGCCCACTGTGCCCGATTCACACCCTTTAAGTCAGCCAGTGCGGTAGTCTCAAAGCCCAAATCTCGACCTTCAGACTGCTTTACCCACCAACTCGCCGAGCCTTGGGAATCGGCATCGACTAGTAGTACCCGATGCTGTTCGCCAAAGATGGCGGCGATATTAATGGCGGTTGTCGTTTTCCCCACACCGCCTTTACCATTCAATACGACGAGAACTTTGGTAGATTTGAGTTTTGGTAGTGCTGTTTTTGGCATGATTTCAACCATTGGGGAAAAGCTGGCGTTTAAGCCTGTCGAAACTAGCACGTCCAGCGACATATTCGTTCGAGCGATGTTCGATTTCAACCGTTTCTTCGACATACCCACCCTCAAAGGGAATCGGTGGGGCTTCTGGCTGGTAAGTACTCTCAACAGGTGGCGGCGGTTCCACGATGGGTGCTTTCACCGTTGAGGTATCCCACGCATCACTGGTATCCCAGAGATCGGGAGGAGCGGAAGCATCTACTGGATCTGGCTCTGCAACTGGAGTGGGTACATCCAGTGTTTCCACCACAGATACTTCACCCCGACTGCTATCACCCAAGATTGAATGAGTAGGGACGACATCCCCATCCTCAATTCGTGGATTGACCACCGTCGATCCCGCGCCAATACAGACATTTCGCTCGATCGATCCAGTCCCGACAATCAGCACCCCGCGACCGATACACACTCCCGCCCCAATGTCAATATCTCCACCCGCTGCATGAACGATCGTTCCAGCACCGATACATACCCCCGCCCCGATCGTAATCCGACTATTCTCCTCGGCTTGGAGTAATACCCCAGGCGCGATGGCCGCAGTCGGATCGATCGAGACATTGCCATCAAGATGGACGGGTACTACCTCCCTGGATACTGATCGGAATTTGGTAAGCATGGATGGGAGTTGCTCTGGAAAATCCCCTCCGAGGAGGGGTGCCCGTAGGGCGGGGTGGGTAGATCTACGCAGCTAATCAAATCAAATAAACCCAACTGTTTACTAGTAACTTTTTGCTGTTAGTCGATCGTGTTAACGTCTAAGGGCGTTGGATGATTTCTTCGTGAACGCGACGTTTCGCTTTCTTATCGACTCCAATCAACCGCACGTACTCACCCTCGTGATCGCTCAGACAAGCTTCGAGTTCCGAAATCGCATCTTGAATCCGAGTAGCCGAAACTGGCTTACAAGTGTGCCAAGAACTGCTCCGAAAGCGACGTAGGTCGGCATGTTCGGTACTGATTTGGTAGCTGTTTTCCAGCAGACGACGAACCGATGCGACGATTTCCGAACTGAGGGAAGTTTTGACACTACCAGCCGCAGTTGCGGTACCAAATGAACTATTGAAGGAGGTAGCACTAGAACCGCCTGTACTGAGCGTAACTGGCTCACCTGGCTTGTGAATCAAAAGTTCGGTGACACGGCGACGAGCAGTCGTATCGATGCCAATCAGACGAACATAGTCATTTTCATGTTCGGCGACCAAATTGGTTAATAATGAGATCGCTTCATTTTCCCGACCACCTTGATAAGATGGACCACTAGTCCAAGATGTAGCGCGATAGCGACGAGCGTCCGCAAACTCAGTCCCAATTCTGAAGCCCTGATTTAGTAGTTGTTTGACGATTTGAGCGACATCGCCGCCGCCACCGTTACCGCCACCATTACCATTGCTTGCAGCGGCAACACTTCCACCACCAGCACTCTTCGACTTACTGACTTGAGTCACCGCACCGTCAGGACGCTGAATCATCAGTTCTAATGTCCGCGTGCGCGTTTTGGTATCGACACCGAGGATTTGGACATACTTACCTTGATTCTCGTCCAGCACAGCCGTAATGCTTGCTAATACAGCACTTTCACCACCTTGGGCGATGGGCGCACTAGTCCAAGAACCACTACGGAAACGACGAGCATCAGCGTATTCCAAACCGACGCGATTGCCTTGGCTTAATAAACGACGAATTTCTTGGCGGACGCTATCACTAATATTACTCATATCTTCGATTCCGAATTAAATCATTAATAACTTCAATAAATAATTTCTTATCGCGCATCTCGTTTGCTGTATGTCAAATCATTACCCACCGCAACTGTATCCACGATCGCCACAATTAGCGCATCGACGGGATAATGGTCTTTACTGGAGACTTGACGCGCAGCACTACCCAGACTCACTAAAACTACTTCTGTTAAACCTGCGCCCACACAGTCGGCGGCGACCTCATATTCTGGCAGGTCATTACCTGCCGCATCTAGCATTTGCACGAGCAAAAACTTAGTTCCAGTCAAACTCGGCTCTTTGTGGGTACTGACCACAGTACCCAATACTTTTGCTAGCTTCATTTAGCTATTAGCGGCGGCTACCCATTGCCAAAGGACCTGGACCATTTAAACTGTCGCGGAACTTCTCTACATCTTCGGTGTAGTTCATAGGCAATACGTACTCTAAGTTCTCGTGCGGACGAGCAATGATGTGAGTGGACAATACTTGTCCGCCATTAACGCGCTTAACAGACTCAACACCTGCGGCTACGGAAGCTTGAACTTCAGATACATCACCACGAACGATTACAGTTACGCGACCGCTACCAATTTTTTCGTAGCCAACTAAAGTGACACGAGCGGCTTTGACCATAGCATCAGCAGCTTCAACAACTGCGGGAAAGCCCAAGGTTTCAATCATTCCAACTGCAATAGACATTATTCAGTGACTCCTAAATTTTCTAGTTAATCTAATTATTTAGCAAAAGTAGCCTAAACGCGGAATTTTTCTACGTCTTCGGTGTAGTTCATAGGCAATACGTACTCCAGGTTCTCGTGAGGACGTGCAATGATGTGAGTCGATAAAACTTCGCCACCATTGACGCGTTTCACGGATTCTACACCTGCTGCCACAGAAGCTTGTACTTCAGAGACATCACCACGGACAATGACAGTTACCCGACCGCTGCCGATTTTTTCGTAGCCAACTAATGTGACCCGTGCGGCTTTGACCATGGCATCAGCAGCTTCCACAACAGCAGGAAAACCTTTGGTTTCAATCATTCCCACGGCAATAGACATATATTTTTCGTCCTTAGAGTAATTTTGTAGTCAACGACTTGCGCGTGTATTCGCGCCCAATCGATATTTATATAGAACACACCAATTTTTCTATAGATTTTATCTATGAAAAACCGAATACTTATATATTCGCTAAGGTCAAGCATAGACTGATACGTGACGCTTTGGCAATATAAGCAACAATTTTATTTTGTTAATTCACACATCAGAATATTTTATGTGCGAGACTGGGGATCGACAGTGCTTAGGATTAGCTAATTTCGATCGATTTCCACTAAAAATTCCTTCCTTAAAAGCTACGGTGTATACACAAGTTATTTGAGTTGCTGCGGAGATCTTTACCCCACCCCAGCCCTCCCCTTTCTAAGGGGAGGGAGTAAGAGCAAGCTTTTATACACGGTAGCTCCTTAAAGGAGGGATTTTCTCCGCCTATTTCACTGGACGGTGAACGACTTTCTCCGCCACACGCTTCTTGGCTTTTTGGTCTACGCCGATGACGCGGACGTAGGACTTTTGGCGATCCCGAACGATCAATTCCAGGGATCTGACGATTTCGGCGGCGTTGTTACCAGCGACTTGTCCGCCAGTTTCCCAGGCGTTGCTCTTGTAGCGACGTTCGTCAGCAAATTCGGTGAAAATTGCACAACCTTGGGTGGCTAATCGAGAGATAGTTTCGATCGCATCTAGGGCTAAAACCGAGCTGGTGGTGTTGGGCTGAGTGGTCTTGGTGCCAGTGCTGAAGCTACTGTTGGAACCATTATTGCTGCTGCTATTGGAGCTACCAGATTGACCTGGACGATGGACGATTTGCTCGGAGACCCGACGCTTGGCAACAGGATCTACACCGATCGCGCGAACATAGTCGTTAGGATAGTTAGCAATACAGTCAGAAATTGCGGCTAAAATTGCACTTTCGGATTGAGATTCAATGGCGTAGCTATTCCAAGAGCTAGTTTGGAAGCGACGTTTGTCGGCACGTTCGATCGCGATTTTACAGCCTTGGTTGATGAGTTGACGAACAATTGTGGTTAGATCGGCACTCGCACCGCTGGAGCTAGCAGGGCTTACAGCATGGCTCGAACTAGGTTGACTGAATGAAGTGCTGACGCTGCGAACTTCAGACTGCCCTGGGCTGTCTGTGGGGCGTTGGATGATGGTTTCGAGTACCCGTCGTTTGGCATTGGTATCGATCCCGATCAACCGAACATATTCGCCGCTATGGTCTTGTAAGCAACTTTCGAGCTGCTTTAATAATTCACCTTCATTGTTGGTATTAAAAGACGCGCAGCTAGTCCAAGAACTGGTCTGAAAGCGACGTTTGTTGGCATGTTCAGTACCAACTTGGTATCCTTGGGCAATCAGGCTGCGGACGCTACTAATCACGTCTGGGTGGAGACGGGAATTCTGGCTATTTTTTTGTTGCAGTGGCAGATCTAGGGTGGTGGGACCAGCGACAGATGAAGCTGCTGCATTAGCACTCTGGATATCTGCCACACACACAACATCATCGACACAGTGATAGCCAGAACGTAAAGAATCGTTAATGCTAATGATATGAGCGGCGAATTTCTTATCGTCAGGCTGTACTTCTGACAAGCGATCTGCTTGCTGCTGACTGGTAATGATTGCGCCTGAAGGCACATATTTTCCAGGCGGAATTTCGACATCCTGAATCAGGGCGTGCATCATCACCACACAACCATGACCGACCTTAGCATTAAATACCGTGGAACGAAAGCCAATAAAGCAGTCGTTGCCCACATATGCAGGGCCGTGAATCAGTGCCATGTGGGTAATAGAACTGTTATTACCAATCCAGACAGAGTAAGGCGTACCATCATCGCCAGTCACTCGCCCTTGCTCTAGTCCGTGGATGACTGCGCCATCTTGAATATTAGTATTCGATCCGATCGAAAAAGGATTGCCTTCATCGGCGCGAATCGATATCCCTGGCGCGATCATCACATTTTCACCGATCCGCACATCACCGATGATGTTGGAAAAAGCGTGAACGTATGCGGTATGGTGAATCTTTGGCTCTGCCAAGTTCTGCGACCACGGTGTGGGCGGGGCGGCGGTAGCATTACTCCGAACTACTGTCATTATCTAAAATTTCCTTATATAAATTACCTTGCGACTACCCAGCCGCTCGACGGCGTTGGGTTTTGCGAACTTTGACCCAACCTACGCAAGTTATTTAATGTACTGTTTTGTACTGTTTTGAGTGGCAGTAAGTGTCGGTTAGATGTTTACGGACGCAGAAAAACGGAAGTTTTTGCCAATCGCAGTCAAAACTTGACATATTTTAATAGGTCGTAAAGTCTAAGGTCGCACGAACTCTACCATCAACAATACAGTTTAGGGGTTCTGTTTGGCAATATAGTATACAATTATTGTTTTCGATTTTCCCTATAAGCTGGGCTAATCAGATGGGAGATGGGAGATGGGAGAGTAAAAGGACGCTGGCGTTCACTATTCACTAAACCACTAAACCACTAAACCACTGATCTTGGCTGAGTGGGAAGACAAATGGCAGATCTCCACAGGGTAAATCGACGGTAAATCGACTACCAACACCGATCTCGCTGGTGACACCGACTCTCCCACCGTGCAAATCGACTAGCTCTCGGATGAGATTCAATCCCAATCCAGTACCCTGGGCGGTGCGGCTCAAGGCACTATCAATTTGGACAAAGGGTTTAAATAATCGATCGAGATTTTCTGATTCGATGCCGATTCCGTTATCAGTTACTGCAATTTGGATCCAAGCATGATTCTCAGCGACGACATGTGCCACTTCCAAGACGATTAGACCATTTTCTGGCGTGAATTTGACAGCATTGCTAAGTAAATTAATCAAAACTTGACAAATCCGGCGTTCATCTACTAGTAAATCTGGCAGATTGGGAGGAATATTTATGACTATTTGAATTCGTTTTTTCAGAGCCTGCGGTTCGACAAATAAGCTGCTGGTGTGGCAGAGCTGACTGATATTAGTTAGGGTGCAATCTAACTCTAGTTTTCCAGCTTCCATTTTTGCCAGATCGAGAATATCATCGATCAATCCTAGCAAATGTGTGCCACTACGATCGATTACTTGGAGGCAGCGGAGTTGTTGTGGATTGAGATCTCCATATACTTGTTCGATTAAACCTTCCGACATCCCCAAAATTGCATTTAGCGGTGTACGGAGTTCATGACTCATGTTATTGAAGAAACTTGTTTTGGTGCGCTCGGCTGATTCAGCTAATTCTTTAGCTGCTTTGAGTTCGATCGTGCGTTCTTCAACTCGTTGTTCAAGCAGGTCAACTGATGATTGTAATTCGGTATAGAGCTTGGCATTTTCAATGCTGATTGCTGCTTGGGCGACGAGAACTTGGAGTGTTTCGACTCGATCGTCAGTAAAGGATCCAGTCGTAAGTTGATTTTCCAAATATAAGATGCCAATCAATTTACCTCGATCTATAATCGGCAGACATAAAACGCTTTTGGGTTGATTTTCTTGGAGATAAGCATCTCCGGCAAAATCGATAGATTGAGTCGCATCAACTAACAGAATTGGCTCTAAGCTATTTAGCACCTTATTGATCAAATTAATCGCAACATCGGTACTCAGATCGAAAGAAGTTGGTGATAAGAACTGGGCTTGCGTTCCAAGTGTTACTCTAGCGACTACTTGTAAATTTGTTTCTGCTTTAAGCAGTAAAATACACTTATCAGCTCCACCATTTGTAATAATAATATCTAAGAGATTGACAATCGTCTGATCGAGATTTACTTCTTGAGAAATAGTTTGGGAAGCTTTGAGCAAGCTAGCAAAATCCAACGATTTTGGGTCACAACTCACAGAACTTCCAATCGCATTCTTGTTTGTGCCAACAACATTTATGGAAGCTGAATCTAGGATAGACGAAAGGAGTTGAGGATAGAGTGCGGCTAAATGTTCTATCTTTGCGATCGCACCCCATCGATCGTAACAGTAATATGCCTCTATCATATAAACCTGGGCTATTTGTTCTTTGCCCCAGCCCAGATAAAACTTCGCGGCTAATTCGTTTGCTAATGCTTCTTCATGGACAAATTGATGTTTCTTGGCACCAGCAATTGCTCGATCGTAATGTTCAATAGCTGCGGCTTTCTTTCCGAATACCCGTTGCTTTTCAGCTTCAATCAAATCCCATTTGTGGAGATGATTCATTGGGGTCTCTTGTGCCCATTTATAGACTTCAGCTTGATAAATTTCGACTTGGGACAAACTTAAAAATCGATCCTGTTCGGGCTGATTGTCAGAAAGTGTTGTGCGCGTCAAAGCTGCATAAAAATTGAACATAGGCACCAAGATCATGCCTGTTACTGCTGGTAAATACGGTTCGCATTGCGTAATATTTTCTAGAGCAGCCTTGTACTCATCAAATAAATAAGCCAGCATCAATTTATAGCTGTAGACAAAAGCGATAGCAATAAATTCACCATCTTGATGATGTCTAGGAATCATCATGTTTTCATCGTAAGCAGTGCCAATTAAACAATCTGGTTGACTTTCTCTCACCATTAAATTTATTGCTACCTGTCGCTTCATCGATAGATAAGCCTGAGCCGAATATTGTTTGAGCCGTTCTAACTCAATAGCATATAGTGATATTTCCCGTTCCCAAGTATGCAGTTCAACTCCGCAGATCAGGTTTGCATCAAAGTAACAAGAACTGCTATAGCCCATAGCGAGAAGATCCCCAGATTCTCTGCTAGCGGTGTAAGCACATTTCAATATTGAGATAGTAGATCGAATTGATTCTCGGCGATGCTGAATCCAAGTAGCAAATAAAAATGAAATTCTACCCTGAAACTCTCTAGCATTCAAAGAATCGACTAACGCCAGTGCTATTTTACCAAAACGATATCCCGTCTCAGGCTCTCCAAACAGAGCACTCAGCACAAAGCCACAATTAACATAGCCCATGGCGGATGCAGGTATATTACCAAACTGGATTGACAGACTCACCATTTTAAAACTCAAAATGGGTAATAGGCTCGGTTTCACATTAAAAATAGGTGCGCTCAAATCGGCTAGCAGCTCCATTGTTAGCTGTGCCTGAAGATTCTCCAGCGGAGAGGCTATTGCTCCGCTACCGCCAATGCTCATTGTAGGTAAATTCAACAGATCTTCAATTTGTTGATGTTGAAGTTTGCGCTTGAGAATATCCAGTGCCTCGGCTGTCTTAGCTTCATTGGGTGTGGTGGGAAGTTCAAATCCCAATTGAGAAAGTACTATTGCGCCTCTGGAGATCGCTTCCTCCCCTCTACCGTTGGCGGTAAGAGCAGCGATTTGGATTCTGTAGATACTAACTGTCTCCAGAATCGTTCGTGCCGATCGCAATACTAGCATTGAAATCTCTTCCATTCGCTCTAGATTGCCTTCCAAATAGGCAGCTTCAGCAGCAGCAACATGGAGATCTAACGTTAACTGATATTGGGTTTCCCAACAGTTATCATCAAGGAGTTCGATCCCTGTGTGGAAATAAAGATTTGCCGCAGCATAGGCAGTAGATTTCCTTGCTTTTTTACCCGCATTAAAGTTAAGATCGACAATTCTTTGTCGATCGCATGGATCGGTAATTAGTTCCTTTGCGATATTCAAATGCCCGACAATATCAAACAATCTTTCTTCTCTGACAATTTCAGAAAAATTTTGCTGGAGCAACTGTCCAATTCTGAGATGGGTTACTTGTTTTTTGCGATCGGGAATCAGGGAGTAAGCGGCTTGTTGAACGCGATCGTGTAGAAAGCGATAAACTGGATTAGCCTCGGTATTCAGTCCAGATTGGTGAGTTGATTGGGTGAAAAATTTATATATTTCTGTTGTTGGAATCAATAAATTTTCTTGCAATCCGCTCCACAATACCGCCGCCGTGTCCTCAGGAGATCGATCCAAAACAATTGCTAAGGTATGTAGATCGAATTGTGCCCCAATACAAGCGGCTAAAGCGATCGCTGATTGAGTTGCTGGTGGCAACTTTTGCAACTGTAATGCCATAAATTCCACCACATCATCGGTTACAGCCAAAGCTCGAACTCGAACAAGATCGCAACTCCACCCGCCGACACCAATATTATTACTCAGACGATCGAAACTAATTAGTCCATCTTCATATAATGCTTTGAGAAATTGAGTCGTAAAAAAGGGATTCCCTTTGGTTTTGAGTGCCACCAATTCAGCTAGAGGTTGAGCTAACAATAGATCGCATTTTAATGTATCTGCAACTAACTGATTCAAATTTTGTCGATCGAGCAATTTTAGAGATATCTGATTAACTACTGTTCCAGTCTTAACAATTTCATCGATCGCCAACATTGATGGATGAATTAGCGAAACTTCATTATCCCGATAAGCTCCTAATACCAGCAAATATGCTGTATCCTGCATAAGTAATTGCAGTAAGTTTAAAGACGCTGAATCAGCCCATTGTAGATCGTCGAGAAATAATACCAGTGGATGTGCGGCGGTGGCAAACAAGCGCGTAAATTTCTGGATCAGCAGATTGAATCGCTGTTGTCCGGCACTGCCGGATAATTCGGCGACTGGAGATTGCTGTCCAATAATCCGTTCTAATTCGGGAATAACATCAATCAATACCTGCCCATTTTCCCCGACAGCCGCCAGAATTTGTGTTTTCCAGATTTGCAGTTGTGACTCTGATTCCGATCGCAATTGCCCCATCAAATCGCGGAAGGCTTGCACAAAAGCTGAAAATGGAATGTTGCGCTGAAATTGGTCGTACTTGCCCTTGAGGAAGTAGCCTCGCTGCCGCACAATCGGTTTATGAACTTCTTGAATGACCACAGTTTTGCCAATCCCCGAACAGCCAGCTACCAGCACCAGCTCAGTTTTACCTTGACTGACTCGTTCAAAAGCATTGAGTAACATTTGGACTTCTGGCTCTCGTCCATACAGTTTTTCGGGAATGAGAAAACGGTCGCTCCGATCCTGCTCTCCCAATCCAAATAATTGAATTTTTCCGGTTGTTTGTAATTGAGCTAAACAAATTTCTAGATCGTGTTTTAATCCCAGTGCATTTTGATAACGATCTTCAGCATTCTTTGCCATCAATTTGCTGACGATCTGCGAAATTGCTAGGGGAATATTTGGCAATAGTTGATGGATTGGAATTGGTTGTTTGGCAAGATGACAATGTACCAATTCTAGTGGATCGTTGGAAATAAACGGTAATTGACCTGTTAGTAGTTGATAACAGGTCACACCCAAAGCATAATAATCGCTGCGATAGTCGATGCCCCGATTCATCCGTCCAGTTTGTTCGGGGGCAATATATGCTAATGTCCCTTCCAGCATATTAGCATTTTTGATTTCTTGAGTTTCTTTTGGCAATCGCGAAGAAATACTAAAATCAATCAGCTTTATTTGCAGTGTCTCTGGATTAATTAGAACATTATCTGGTTTGATATCTTTGTGAATTACCTGATGAATATACAATTCTTCCAGTGCCTGAGCAATTTGCACGGCAATCTGGAGAAAGGTGGTTAATGTTTGGGTATTCTGCCCCAAAGATTCCACTCGATCTAAGTAAGCTTGCAGTGAAATACTACCGCAATCCTCTAGGATCAGAGCGTAGGAGTTTTGGTAGGTTTCTAATGCCAGCGTTTTGATGATATTGGGTAGATCGAAATCTTTGCCAATATCATATTTATGTCTGAACTTGAGCAGTTCATTGGAGCTGGGAAATGGATTCCGTAGAATTTCGATTGTCACTGGATATAAATCGGACTCTCGGATTCCTCGATAGATGAGAGTCCGAGTGCCCGCATAAATCTCTTCAGAGATCCTATATCCAGGTATGCACACGATCTTTTTCATTTCCCAGTCCTCAATGAGTAACCATAACTATATTAAAGATGACTAGCAGGAATTTTTAATGCAAATGCTCTAACGCTTATGCGATTTAGCTTTGAGCGATTTAAAAAGTAAACTTACTAACTCTTCTAGGCTATATACTTATAGTATTCCCACCGAACTAGCTATAATCTAGATCTTTGGCAAATAAATAATTATCGGATAAAGCATACCCGATACATTCCGTTGCAAAAATCCCACAGTGCATCAGAAGTCATTGCTAATCCTTGCAACACCGCAGCCCGATCTCCATTTGAGTCGTCGATCTGGCGGGCTAGGGTCATTACTTCATCAACATGGTCAGCCTCTAACTCTCCGTGGAGATAGAACCATGAGGCAACAGAACTATCCAATGTCGATCTAGCTAACTCTTTGTTTACGATCTCGTCTCTTTGCTCACCACGAATCTCCATGAGAATAGCTGCGCCTACACCTACATAAGGATTGGGATTGGAGTATAATGCATCCAACCCTTGGCTCAATTTAAAACCAGGTGCTAACATTTCTGTTGTGATAATTTCTGGTTTATGTGGTTCAAGACCTAGTATAAATCGATCAAATATTTCTTTGTGAATATGAGATACATTTCCATTTCCTAGTTCTTCATTCAACTGTTTTGCCAAAACACAACGAACTAGATCGTTATCAATGTGAGCAATAACAAGCGCAAGTCTTCGGGTGAAATGGGCGACAATTCCCTCCTGAAAATTGGCAAATAACAACCACATATTGTTCAGATTAGCAGGTTCTCGCCGCAATCTTTGAAAGAAAGGATGGTCTTCAACCGAGTTAACTTTATAGTATAAAACCATCTCTCCAAGAGATGGTAAAGATCGCGCTGATTTTGCAGTAACTGTTGTGATAGGAGGTCGAACTGTGTTGACTTCTGGATTGATGTAAATACCGATCCGCCGTTGTTGCTGCTCTCGACGGAGAGAAGTATAAGAATGCATCCCCACTCCTGCTTCTAGCGGTCGTCGTGCCGTCAAAGATTGGATTGCTGACTGATATATAGAGATGGGCAGACTGGATTGGATCAAGTATAGATCGAGTCGATCGCAGACAGCTCGATCGTCAGTCGCATAGTTAGAAATCGGGAGGTATAGCGTTCCACTTGAGGGAATAGCATCGTCCCCTTCGATGAGAGAAAAACAGGTAATAGCTGACTTGGCGAAGAATGAGGTTTGACCTGGTGCCATTGCTTGGCAGAATTCGATCGCATCTCCAGCGACATAGTTTCGAGCTGCACTGAGGGCTGATTCTAGCTCTGCGGGGGTAGCATCATGGTGACGGAGATAGACTTTGACTCGTGCGTGAGTATCCGCAGCGAGATCGAGGGAAAAGTAGACAAATTCGTCTTTGTCGGGGCCGCGTTGAGCTGCTGTCTCGGCTAATGTCGGCCAAGCATGGGTGAAACCGAGTCGGACTAAAGATTCTTCGACAACTGCGGCAGAACCATTCGGGGATTGGGATTGGGGGTTGAGATAAAGTTTGAAGGCTGGTTCTTTGTCGGGGTAGAAGCAGACAGCGTGCCACATCGAGAATTTGGCTGCTGAATTTGTGGGCGTAAATAGGTCGGAAATCTGCTCGAATCGATCGAGACTCACATGATATTTGGCTGCTAAATATTTATTTAGTTCTAGTCCGGCTTGCCAATTGGACTGGAGATCGGCATTGCTACCTTGAGCTTCTATTAGGACGCGGAGTTCGACTTTATCGGGGTCTAAAGCTAGGGAAAACTCAAACGGGGCAAAATCATCGGAAACATCCGATTGCCATCCAGAGATGTCTCCAACGGCTTTGTCGCCCCAGGAGGTGGTGATGCCGCGAAAGATCTCGGTAATTTGTTCGATCTTACCGCTCAGTCCTACGGCATCACAGAGTGCTGTTAATTTTTCGACTCCACATTCAACATAAGTTTGGGTGGGGATTAATTTTTCGGGGTCGAAGCCAACTTGAGCCTGACGTTCGATGGAAGGTCGATTTTCTAACCCAAATTCTGTGTCACTTGAGCGATTTTCAGATTGATCGATCGACTCTGATACTGTAGAGATACTTTCAGAATTAGTCATAATAATCCCCACTGTTTTGTAAGTAAATGCTTTATTCTACGGTAGTAAGATACCTTAATTTCATACTAGCATATGAATATAGAAAAGCATACACTTACTATTTTTGTTACAACGAGTATACTGATGTTAGTATCTGTCTAAATTTAACGTTGCAGATTCACTAATACGGTTAAATGCTATGCTATGTCAGCTATCTGGCAATTATTTTTGCTAATTCAACTAGACTAGAGCGCGAAAAGCTTGAAAACTACTTACAAGTATCAAAAAAGAACACTGACAACCGATCGCAGCTAATCGATTAAACATTTGACAAAATTATGTAGCTATTTTTACTAAAAACAAATTAACGTACAAATGTAGCTAGTTATTTGTTACAAAAGCAACAATTTTGAATTTGGAATTGTGGCTAAACCACGATTCACTCTAAATGTCTAATTTTACACAGGGAATCACCTAAGTGCCCTGCAATATTGTTTCGATGGTGGAGACCAGTTGCCCTAATTTAACTGGTTTGGTCACATATTGATTCGCGCCAGCATCTAAGCATTTTTGCCGATCTGTGGGCATCGTCAGAGCTGTCAAGGCGATAATCGGGGTAGTTGCGTATGCCGGAATTTGGCGAATGCGTTGAGTCGCTTCCAATCCATCCATTCGAGGCATCTGAATGTCCATCAGAATGATGTCGGGACAGCTCATCAGAGTCGGATCTTTGGCGCATTCCTTCAGCAGTAGCACTGCTTGTTCGCCGTCTCCAGCTTCAGCCAGACGATAACCGCGACTGCTCAAATAGCATGTCATCGTTTCCATATTTGCATCGTTATCTTCCACAACCAAGATTAATGCTTTGGGCTTAATCTTGGGCATGTTTTCCAGATCTGGTGTGAGGGGATAGACTGATGGCAATAATGATGGCGGGACAACAATCTCTGCGCTCGGATCGAATGGCAACATTACGGTAAAGCAACTACCCCGATTTACGGTACTCTCGACGGCAACATTGCCGCCATGCAATTCGACGATCTGCTTAACTAAGGATAATCCTAGTCCTGTTCCGGCATATTGGCGATCGAGAGTACTATCGACTTGGACAAATGACTGAAATAATTTACCGATATTTTCAGGCGCAATCCCAATTCCAGTATCGACGATCGAGAAGGCAATCCGCCGCTGAGATATTCCAGATCTGCCAGTCCCCCCGTCTCCCAGTCTGTCTTGAAAAGGTGCTCTCGCATGGGAAACCCCAAGACCGCACTTTTCGCTCCCAGTCCCCCCATCCCCCCATCCATCAACAATTCGGACATCCAAGCTAATGCTCCCCCCTTCTGGCGTGAATTTGACCGCATTGCTGAGTAAATCTACCAGGACTTGGCGGCAACGACGATCGTCTACTTGAATATTTAGCTGTTTGAGATATTCGGGGAGTTGCAGTTTGACGCTAATTTGCTGTTTGAGGGCAAGTTTTTCGATCGAGAGTAGACTACTTTGACAGAGAGATTGAATCGGGACATTTGTCAATTCGAGCTGGAATTCATTGGCAGCAATGTTAGAAAGATCGAGAAGATCGTTAATTAGGTCTAGCAGTTGTCTACCACTCTTTTCGATCGTTGAAATTGAATGATACTGTCGATCGTTAATTGAGCCAAAAGCTGATGCTTGCAATGCTTCGGACATCCCCAAGATAGCATTTAGGGGAGTGCGAAGCTCGTGATTCATACTTGCTAGAAATTCATCTTTGAGTCGAGTTGCACGGGTAAGTTCTTGGGTGGAGATCGCTAATTGTCGATCGCGATCTTGCAATTGCGATTGAGCTTGCTCTCGTTCCCTGATTGCTGCCTGCAATTGCGCTGATAAGCTTGCCGATTGAATCGCGCTGTGCCGAATATTGACGGCTAAAGCCTCAGCTAAATTAGCTTGGAGACTTGCCTGAGTCAAGATCCCCATCGGATAATGTCGATCGTCAACAACTGGTAGGTGGCTAATCTGATATTGTTGGAGTAACTCGATCGCTACAAACAGATCTGTAAAAGCTGATGCTGGCAGTGTAATTAGATGAGATGTCATCACATCACCGACCGTTAGTTGATCCAAATCCCCTTGTTTGGCAATAAGTTGCACAACATCTCGTTGCGTCATCATCCCCATCAATAGATCGTCCTCAACCACTAGAATACAACTAGATCCCGTCTGACTTTGGATTTGATTCGATCGATCCTTGCCATTTGAGCACGCTAAAACTCGATGAACACCACTCATCCGAGCGACGACATCAATAACTCTTGTGTCGGGGGACACGAGGATCGCAGGTAGCAATGCTGAGAGCAGTTCCGACGGGGTTGAAAGATTCAGCATGTATTGTTGAGGAGGATGCTTTCTTTAGAATGCCCTCAAAATTGCATTTACTCCCTTTCCATCCAAAAAATAGAGGATCGCAGTCTATTGACTATTCGCTAAACCGCTAAACCGCTAAATCACTCTAGTTGAGTACACTTCGATCCCCGACTGGTAGATAATGAAGGATGGTCAGCCAGATCGATCGATTGTTGACCTTAAAAAATGATTTTTTAACATAAACTTACTTATTCAAGTTGGGCGCGATTTATGGAGCAGATGCTGCTAGACACAGGGTGGTTGATACCTTGTTATGGCTTACTGGGTGCGATTCTTAGTATTCCTTGGATGACAAGATTGGTACGGCGGACTGGGCCAAGACCTGCGGCTTATTTGAATATTTTGATGACAACGATCGCGTTTATTCATGGTAGTCTGCTATTTCGGGCAGTTTGGAATCAGGCTCCGCACCATATTGTAATTAATTGGCTGACGGTGGCGGGGTTGGAGTTGAATCTGACTTTTGAGCTATCGGCGGTAAATGTGGGGGCGATGGAGTCGGTGACGGTATTGAGTTTGATCGCTCAGGTATTCGCCCTGGGCTACATGGAGAAGGATTGGGCACTGGCGCGGTTTTTTGCGTTGGTGGGCTTTTTTGAGGGCGCGATGAGTATGGTGGCGATTAGTAATTCACTGTTGGTGAGTTATGGGTTGTTGGAATTGCTGACGCTGTGTACTTATCTACTGGTGGGCTTTTGGTATGCTCAACCGTTGGTAGTAAAGGCGGCGAGGGATGCGTTTTTGACGAAGCGAGCTGGGGATATTGTCCTGTTTGCGGGGGTAATTGCGCTGTCGAGTATTGCTGGTAGTCTGGATTTTGACGATCTGTATAAGTGGTGCGATACGGCGGATATTTCGCCTACGACGGCGACGCTGATTGGGTTGGCGTTGATTGCTGGGCCGATCGGGAAGTGCGCTCAGTTTCCTCTACACTTATGGTTGGATGAGGCGATGGAAGGGCCGAATCCGGCTTCGATTCTGCGGAATTCGGTGGTAGTTACGGGTGGGGCATATATTTTAATTAAGGTTCACCCGATTTTGTATCTGTCCCCAGTTGTGATGACAACGTTGATGGTAATTGGGACGGTGACAGCAATTGGGGCTACACTGGTTTCGATCGCCCAAATTGATATCAAGCGGACGATTTCTTATTCCACCAGTGCTTATTTGGGGTTGGTATTTATTGCGATCGGTGCTAAGTGGATTAGCTTCGCGCTATTCTTGTTGTTTGCTCATGCGATCGCTAAAGCTCTCATTTTCATGAGCGTCGGTTGTGTCATTCTGACGACCAATAATCAGGATGTCAACGAATTTGGCGGTCTGGCAAAGAGTATGCCTGCCACGACAATCGCGTTTATCGTCGGTACATTGGCGATGACAGGGGTTTTCCCATTAGGTGCATTTTGGGCGTTCCAGGATGGCTTTAAAGGGCTGTGGCTAGACTATCCGTGGGCGATTGCGGTGATCTTATTAGTCAATGGTTTAACTGCTTTTAATCTCACCCGTGTATTTGGCTTGGTATTCCTCGGCAAAACTCAGCCCAAAACCAGACGAGCACCGGAAGTACCTTGGCCGTTAGCATTACCAATGGTGTTTTTGACAGTCTTTACACTAATGATACCTGCGGTGATGTGGCAGCTCTCATTATTACCAGATTTGGATGATATTAGTCTGTTGGAATATAGCTCGATTAGCTTATCTACCATCCTCGGATTTGTCGTCGGTGGATTGTTGTATTTTAGATCCGATCGCACCCCGATTAAACTTTCTCTACCTTGGATTCAAGATCTACTAACTTACGATTTTTATGTAGAGACAATCTATCAGAATACGATCGTTTGGCTGGTTGTGAAATTATCAAAAATTACGGCTTGGATCGATCGATATGTGGTCGATGGATTTGTCAATTTAGTCGGTTTCGCAACAGTTTTCAGTAGCGAAGGTTTGAAATATGGCACATCAGGTCAGGTGCAAAATTACGCGCTCACAATTACTGTTGGTGCTGGAGTTTTGGGCTTAACGATTGCCTGGTTATTCTGGAAGTTTTAACAATTAAAACCATGACATAACGCACTAAAATCTACGATTACTTCCATACGTGGTATGGGCGGGTGTCTTGTCGTTTTTTTATTCTGGGGGAACCCCAGAATAAAAACGCCGCTTTATGCTAGTCAGTCCAGATTTGCAACATTAATTATCAAACGAACCCGCCCAACCCCACCAGCAACAATCGATTATTATAGGAGAATTGTCAAAATCTTGGATTTAGAATTGCCAAGCACATTCAGAGTTTTCTGGTGGGGTTGGGCGGGTTTTAAATTAAATCTCTGGCTACGTTTGAGTTGATGGTATAAACCCGCCCCTACGGGTTGACCTGTATAGGTTTTCATATTTAAGATTATTTAATTTATGCTTAGTGTTTTATTAATCGTTCCTTTATTAGGAGCCGCGATAGCCGCCTGGTATCCAGGGCAGACTCGCTTGATCGCCTCCTGGATAGCAGTCGCTGTAATTGGTTGGACGGTGTTGTTATTAACAAAGTTCGATCTCGCCAATCCGAGTATGCAATTCGTCGAGAATTTCCAATGGATTGATGCGTTAGGTTTATCCTACCGTTTGGGTATCGATGGTTTATCATTACCCTTAGTCGCTCTAAATAGTTTATTGACGTGGGTAGCAATTTATAGTAGCGATGAAAAGATCGATCGACCCCGACTTTATTACAGTCTAATTTTATTACTAAATGCGGCGGTGTCTGGAGTATTTTTAGCCCAAGATTTACTGCTATTCTTTATCGCCTATGAGCTAGAATTAATTCCGCTGTATTTATTAATCGCGATTTGGGGCGGACAAAAACGCGCCTATGCAGCTACTAAATTCTTGATTTACACCGCTCTTTCCGGTGCCTTAATTCTCGCCGCATTCTTAGGTTTAGCTTGGTTTGGCGGTAGCAATAGCTTCACTTACAATCCCGAACTAGCTCACGCCTTACCACTGAGTCAACAGTTTTTATTACTCGGTGCATTACTGCTCGGCTTTGGGATCAAAATGCCATTATTCCCATTTCACACCTGGCTCCCAGATGCCCACGTAGAGGCTTCCACCCCGATTTCCGTCCTACTTGCTGGAGTCCTGCTTAAACTTGCCACCTACGGCATCCTGCGCTTCTGTGTGGGACTATTTCCAGAGGCTTGGCAGATTGCCGCACCTTGGTTAGCAGATTGGGCAATCGTGAGTGTATTGTACGGTGCTTTGATGGCGATCGCTCAGACAGATATGAAAAAAATGGTAGCTTATAGCTCTGTCAGCCACATGGGTTATATCTTACTCGCCGCTGCTGCGAGTACGCCCCTAAGTTTTTCCGCAGCGATGATTCAGATGGTGAGTCACGGCTTGATTTCGGCGGCTCTATTTCTCTGCGTCGGCGTGGTATACAAGAAGACTAAGACTCGTGATATTACGATCCTACAAGGATTGCTCAATCCAGAGCGCGGAATGCCTGTAATTGGAAGTTTGATGGTATTGGGTGTAATGGCGAGTGCGGGGATTCCAGGGATGGTAGGCTTTGTCGCTGAGTTTCTGATTTTCCGCAGTAGTTTTCCAGTCTTCCCAGTTCAAACTCTACTCTGTATGATTGGCACGGGTTTAACAGCGGTTTATTATCTACTACTAATTAACAAAGCCTTTTTTGGACGACTATCAGAAAAAGTCCAAAATCTCGAAGGTGTCTCCTGGCGCGAACGTTATCCTGCAATGATCTTAACAGCCGCGATCGTCATTTTCGGTTTTCAGCCAGGATGGATTACCCGCTGGAGTGAACCAACTATTTTAGCCACTCTTCATCAACCTACAACTCATCTTCTTTCTTCCTCTGCGCTCTCTGCGCCTCTGCGGTTAAAAAATCATGACTCAAACTAATACTTGCCATCGTTTTGCTAATTATATCGATCGATTCTATGATGGGCAAAGTCTATTACCAGATAGTCCTGATAACGTCAAAGAAGTTGTCGGCATCCTGGATAGTTATGGCTATGTACTGGATGCCTATCAAAAGAATCTCCAACATATTGCCGATCGAGAATTCTTAGAAATATTCCCATTCTTCAAGTACTTTAATGATAAAGTATCGATCGATCAATTAGTCAAACATTTATGGCACGATCGAATCAACTTCGAGTATGCCGAATACTGCATGAAAGTTATGCTCTGGCATGGCGGCGGTAAACTAGAGCAATATATCGAATCACCAGAATTTCGAGAATTAATCGAACCAGCCATCCAAGCCAAAATCAAAGGTAATCCAGTAATTAAACTCTTGCATCGGATCTTTCCTGAATTCCTCCCAGAGCAAATACGTCAATCAGTTTATTACAATGCCCTCGGTCAATTTTGGGAAGTAATGTCTGATATCTTCCTCACATTAGGCAAGGCTTACGAACAAGGGAAAGTAACTAATATTCCTCAGGTAGTAGATTGGATTAAAGCTGGATTGGTAGCCGCTGCAAGTAATCCGATTACTTATGCGGTCGAAATCGATGGCAAATCCTATGATATCTTACCAGCCTCAGCAAATTTAACCTTCTTAATGGATGTCGCTGTGCCATATGTAGAAGCCATTTTCTTTCGCGGGACACCCTTTTTAGGGACAGTTTCTTACAATGCCCAAGCTCATCAAATTCCCGTCGAGCAGGATGAATTTACCTATGGTGCATTATATGCCGATCCGCTGCCGATCGGCGGTTCTGGAATTCCACCGACTTTATTGATGCAGGATATGCGGCATTTTATTCCGCCCTATCTGCATGAGATTTATCAGAGTACCAAACGCCAAGAAGATGACTTATTAGTAAAAATTTGTCAAAGTTTCCAAAAATCAATGTACTGTGTAACTAGTGCGACAATCTTAGGTTTGGCTCCTCATCCCTTGGATAGTCAAAATCCACAGGACCAGGAAACAAACATGGCTTATTTTGAGGGCTGGATGGATCGGTTACTGACTTCTCAATTACCTAATATTCAAGGGTGAATATTTGATAATTTGATATCTGTTTCCTACCTGCGACTAAAGTCGTCGCTGATGATGCAAAGTCCGCCTACGCGGACTTTGCTTGCGAGTGGAGTTGTTTTAACCACTTTGATACTAATTTAAAGCTAGTAAACGACAGACTAGCTCCTCCCCGCATCTTCGGGGAGGTTGGGTGGGGTAAAGATCTGTCGCTTCGATTCAAGGAATTGGTATTAGTATAGGTCGCAAATAGGCTAAAACATATAGAACCCATTTGAGATCTTCTAGTGGGGAGGGCGGGTTTTGCACAGAAGATAATTGTGATAGACAAAGATTTTTAGCATAAACCCGCCCCTACGGTTGGTTTGTACGATCTTAATCCACATTTATTACGGGTCTGTAGGGGTGGGTTTATGCTGTCTAATCTCGATCTTACTATCCGATTTTGAACAAAACC
>JANYDE010000013.1 GCA_025359915.1 Chamaesiphon sp. 336R_metabinner_41
TATACATTACTTGTACGGATATATCGATTTCTTCACTAATTTTAGTTGATTTTAGCCGATTTCATTGAACTTGACTAACTTTTTATTGTTTATATCTCTCTCTGTGTCTGGGTTTTGGCTTTTGTCAGCAAGCCCTAAATAGATAATTTTGGTGTGGCGTGGATCTAAATTCCCATACCCATCCAGATGTATAGAACCCATTTGAGATCTTCTAGTGGGGGAGGGCGGATTTTGTTGGAAGATGGTGGTGTTAGACAAAGATTTCTAGCATAAACCCGCCCCTACAGACTAGAAACCAGAAGTCGCAATTTTGACTGGATCTAATACCAGCAATCGCTCCGATCCCTCAACCACACACCCGATCGCGTAAGGCTCCAAACACTCAGGGAACTCGGCACTCTGAATCGATCGCAACTGCTCTAATTCAAGGCGGGCGACCCCTCTAACTTGGCGGACTGCTAATCCGAGGTATTTTTCGGTAGAGAGGGCTTCAGTCGCCGGAGCGGGTAAACGAATCACAATTACTTGATAATCGCGAGGTTGGGTGGACATCGGCGGCAAACCCAGCAGGTGAGCCAAATCGACAACACAGAAAACTCGATCGCGAGAATTCATCATCCCGATCGTCAAATCGGGTAAATTTGGCAGCGGCGAAATCGAGCCAGCAGGCACTAGCAAAGCCTCTTGCACCCGCTCCATCGGCAATAAGGCAGGGATTTCCGCCGTCAGTTGAAATCGGAGGTAAGGATTGCCGGAAACGATTACTGGTTCAAATAATTGGGGTAAAAGTTGCTGGAGTCTAGCGAGAGTGGTATTGGCTGTCATAATTTCAATTGGTAACTTCCTGAATGGCACTAACCAGCTCATCTGCGGTATAGGGTTTTGTCAGATAAACCTTAACGCCTTGCTTCAGTGCCCAAATTCGATCGACATCCCGATTTTTGACAGTACAAGCAACGATCGGAATATCCGCCGTTTCTGGGTGCTTTTTGAGATGGCGACACAATTCCAACCCGCCCATCACAGGCATCATCCAATCAGTAACGATCGCATCTGGTTGATTTTCCCTCGCTTTACTCAATCCTTCCGCCCCATTGGAAGCTGTCAGAACTGTATGCCCCGCCTTGGTTAGATACTGACAAACCAGTTCCAATTCAGCCTGCATATCATCTACTACTAAAATTTTCGACATTTATCTACCTATAAAAATAATTTGTAACTGGATACTGATAACATCAGGATTCCCCAATTTAGGTAGAATATCCCCATAAAATTAATAAAGAATAGGGCTAACTTTTGAATCCCCACAATAAAAACCCAGCTATCAACTATCAACTATCAACTATCAACTGTCAACTATTTAAATATTTATCAACTATCGTCAATAATCCTTCTTCAGTAAATGGTTTAGTAAGATAGTCAGTAGCTCCAACTAATTTAGCTCTAGCCTTATCAATCAAACCGCGATTACCAGTCACCATCACGATCGGTGTTTCCGCCAACACCTCACTATTTCTAAACAAGCTACAAAGTTTATAACCATTGATATTCGGCATTGTAATATCCATCAAAATCAAATCTGGTTTGAGCCGAAAAATCATTCCCGAAGCCTTAATTGGTTCTTCAAACTTGGAGATCTTATATTTAGCCTTATTTCCTAAAAAGCGTTCCATCTCATCTAGAATCATCGGACTATCATCAATACAAGCAATTTGATAGACTTTTGTATCACCACTAGCGCGGCTCAAATCTCGATCGATTATCGTCAGTTCACCACTCAAATTAATTGCCTCTAGCGGTGGTTCAGGAATAGTTGGTAGCTCGTTAAAAGGTGCCGACGGCTCCCGTAAACAAATGACATTATGGCGAATATACGGCGTGAGCAGTTTGACTAGTTTTAACTCGTCTTGCTTGAGAAATAGTGCCAAATTGCGCAGACTTAGCCCTTTCATCAACTGAGAGATTTGACTCAAGGCTTTGGGCGACAAAGTGCCGTGGGGCACAGCTTTGTCTAGAAATCTTTCATTAGTTAAATAAGGGCGTTGATGTGGCGATTCAACGATATTGGTGAATTTTTGCCAGATGATTAGTCGCTGCCGATAATAATCAATTAAACCGGAGGTTTTGAGATTAGCAGATATATTAGACATTGAAGCGATCGATATCAATTTGTTTGGATGCCATTCCACCTCTCCTGCTGTCAACCACAACAACGGTTCGACCGCTTCTTTAGTTAATTGAACTGAAATATTTTGGAGTTGTTCTCGATCGAGTAATCCTTGTAATGCGAGATCTTCTATCTCCTGACGCACGCCATGATCTGGAGCCAATCTAGACTTTTTGTCAGGCTCAACTGTCACCGCATCTGCTGCGGCACTATAACCTAATTGACGTAAGTGATGAGCCAATCGATCTAAAGATTGAATCGAGTAGTCAGCAGTCAATAATTGACCAAATCTGAGGAATAGCTGCCACCTCGTCGAGCCATAAATAATCTCCAGACAGCCAGTACTTTGCTCTCTAGATAATTGTGTCAGTAATTGGGCGCAATCTAGTTCGGGGTTCATCATCGTGTGTTTGAACTGCTTACTTCTATGTTTCCCACTCAGCAACCCAAAATCTATATTTCTGATAATATCGATCGAACTCGCAAGCTAAATTCGCGACACTTAATCTTGAACATGCGTAGATCTAAATCCCCCTATTCCCTATATCCTATTCCCTGACTTTCGCTGGAAGTCTATTGTAGCGGCTTGATCGAGATGATCCAGTTTGACTTGCAGAATCGACTAGTTAATGCTATAACATTCTTACGATACAGCATCAATTTCATCCGGCTGGTTTTCCAAAATGCACAGTTTTCTAGATCGGTGCCGCTACACCCACAACCTGAATGGCTCCACAATACTGGAGTCACAGATCGATCTATCCCAACTCGTAGCTCAAGTTTCTCGTCATAGCCGACGACGATAATTTAATTCGCCACCAATTAATAGAAGATGCCACAAACACCCCACTGATAATTTGGGTGTTCGCTCGATGTTTAATGATTTTTCAGGAGTATTTTGATGACTTTGGATACAGTAATAGTTCAACCGACGATTCATCCCGAATTGTTATCAGCTTTTAGTCAGGATGAATTTAATAGTCATGTGATGACTACTTATGGACGGTTTAATCTTGCCTTAATCAAAGGCGAAGGTTGTACCGTCTGGGATACCGAGGGAAAGGCTTACTTGGATTTTGTCGCAGGAATTGCCACCTGTACCTTGGGACATGCGCATCCCGCAGTCATCGCCGCAGCGACAGCGCAAATTCAAACGCTAACTCATGTCTCCAATCTTTATTACGTCCCCGTGCAGGGTGAATTGGCAAAGTGGCTAGTTGACCATTCCTGTGCCGATCGAGTATTCTTCTGTAATTCTGGGGCTGAAGCTAACGAAGGCGCAATCAAACTAGCACGGAAATACGCCCATACGGTCTTAAAAATTACCGAACCAGTGATTTTGACTGCCCACGCCAGTTTCCACGGTCGGACGTTAGCAACGATTACAGCCACCGGACAGCCTAAGTATCAGCAGAATTTTACGCCATTAATTCCAGGGTTCCACTATGTACCCTACAATGATTTTGCCGCGATCGAGTCAGCGATTTTGGAGTTAGATGGACGGGTAGCGGCAATTATGCTCGAACCACTCCAAGGTGAAGGTGGCGTGAATCCTGGGCAAATCGAGTATTTCCAACAGGTGCGAAAACTGTGTGACGAGCGGGGAATTTTACTGATCCTCGATGAGGTACAGGTGGGGATGGGACGTTCGGGCAAATACTGGGGTTACGAGCAACTAGGCATCGAGCCAGATATTTTCACTAGTGCCAAGGGTTTAGGCGGTGGGATCCCGATTGGTGCGACGCTATGCAAGGAGTCTTGCAATGTGTTCCAACCTGGAGATCATGCGAGTACCTATGGTGGCAATCCGTTTGTCTGTGCGGTGGCTCTAGCCATCTGTCAAACATTGGAACGGGAAAATATCCTTGGAAATGTCCAAGCACGGGGCGAACAATTACGGGCTAGTCTACAACAGTTAGCCGCAAAATATCCCGCTATCTCCGAAGTGCGGGGTTGGGGTTTAATCAATGGTTTGGAGTTGCAAGCCGATAGTAAAATTAATGCTATCGATGTTGTTAAAGCCGCGATGGACGCAGGTTTATTATTAGTTCCGGCTGGGCCGAAAGTTGTCCGGTTCGTACCACCACTAATTGTATCTGAATTGGAGATCGATCGGGCAGTAAGTATTCTCGATCGAGTGTTAGCAGAGATTTAGGTTTGAGACAATCTGTCTAAACCACTAAACAACTATTCACAAGATCCGGCGCAGGTGGTGAAAGTGATAGCTCCTGTGTCCAATGAGCAATCTTGGCTGATAATTCGTCCTTGCGAACAGGTTTAGACAAAAAGTCATCCATTCCGGCTAACATAGCTAATTCGCGATCTTCCTTCATCGCACTAGCCGTAAGTGCAATCACAATCGTATGGCGAGTGTTACCCTCGCGCAGCCGAATTTCTCGGGTGGTGGCATAACCATCAAGGCGTGGCATATGACAATCCATAAAAATTGCGTCATAATCTTGGCAAGCAATTTTAGCGAGCACTTCTTCGCCATCACAGGCAAGATCGGCGGTGTAACCCAATTTTTTGAGCTGATTGAGAGCAACTTTTTGATTGACTTTATTATCCTCAGCTACCAAAATTCGCAGGTGAGAACTGTCTCGCTGGGGGATGATTTGGTGGGGCGGTTTGGGATCTGTAATGGACTCAAAAGAGTTGCTGTCGGGTGCAATTATGGCAACGCTTGGTTCTATACATTTATACAGCAAACTGATTGGCTTGGCTGGTTTGAAGGCGTATCCAGCGATTTTTGATTGCAGTTGGAGCTGCGTGGCGTGCTCATATTCATTGAAGGCAATTGTCCCAATCGTGCGGAGATTTGCCAGTTCGGGATAGTGACTAATCTGTTCTGGAAGGGTGGTATTAGGGCTATCAGGGAATGATAAATCGGTAATCAGGAGTTGGAATGGTTGATCTGTGGTTGCAGCGGCGAGGAGGAGATTCATGGCAGCGGTATTAGTTGTCGTTGTCGCAACAATCGCGCCATAGTATTCAGCCGCTGCCGCAATTGCATGACGACTGTGATCCCAATTTCCAGCGATGAGCAGGCGTTGCCCTTGGATAGTTTGGGCGAGTTGGCGACTGCGTAATAGTTCCTCATTGATCGCTGGTAGGAGGCTGGTGCGATTGCAAGTGAGGGTGAACCAGAAAATCGAGCCTGCTTCTGGTGCGCTGATTACGCCAATTTCACCACCCATCATTTCGACTAATCGCTTGGAAATTGCCAATCCTAAACCCGTACCACCATATTGACGAGTCGTGGAGGAATCAGCTTGGGAAAAGGATTGAAAAATTTTGTCTAGACTATCGGTATCGATGCCGATACCAGTATCTTGAACTTGGAAATAAAGGGTAGTTTGGCGATCGGTAGTCGCGATCGCGCTAATATCAATACTGACTCCACCTCGATCGGTAAATTTGATCGCATTGCCAATCAGATTGGTTAAGATCTGACTCAGTCTCGTCGGATCGCCTTGGAGATTATTGGGGATAGTTTGTTCGATCCGACAACTTAATTCGATGCCTTTGGAATAGGCGTTATTGCCGAGAACTTCGATTGTTTGTTCGACAGATTCGGTGAGATCGAAGTTGATTTCTTCGAGGTGCAGTTCTCCGGCTTCAATTTTAGAAAAATCTAGGATTTCGTTAATAATATTTAGCAGGTTATCAGAGCTACCCCGAATGATTTCGACAAAACTCCGTTGCTCATCGTTGAGTTTGGTATCTAATAATAGTTCTGTGAAACTGATAATCCCATTCATCGGTGTCCGAATTTCGTGGCTCATATTTGCCAAGAACGCGCTTTTCATTTTCCCTGCTGATTCGGCTAATTGCCGCGCTTTTTCTAGGGCGATATTTTCCTTGGTTAATTCTTGCCGACGATGACGTTCGAGATCGATCGATAATGACTGAAGTTGTTTCGATGCCGTAATATCTTCAATTACTAATAAAAAACCTGAGACTACGGCAATTTCTTCGATTTTCTTGCCATCGATAATATCTCGTTGAATTTCCTGCCAATTGTATAGTGCTTCTAACCTGAGCGTGAAAAATTTGTCACCACGCTTGACCTCCTTGGTAGGTAAAGTGAGGCAAGTATGTAGATCCTGAAAATGATCTTCCCATTCACGCTGCGTAAACCAATTAGGAATTAAACATTGTTCAATTTTATCGCCAATATTAATATTTAATAGCTGAGAAGCGACTGAATTGCAAAACCAGACAGTCCCATCTAATTCTGTTGCTAATAGACCCATTGACAAGCTATGTGCAATCGCAGTTTGAGCCGATTGTGCTCGTCCTAACTCAGCCGCTAATGCTGCTAATTTGGCGACTTTACCAACTGGAATTGGTGGAGAAAACTGCCGATCGCTAAGACGTGGGGTATGAGCAGCTAAATTAATTTGATGAGTTTGCCACAGCCGATCGATTTCGCGTTTGACTAAAAAATCTGTATATTGACGCTCCCAATAAGCGACTCCCAAAGCAGTTAGTAATACTAACGTAATTGGGGCGGCAACTGGCAGCCAATAATTATGTGCCAAAGCTACGGTGACAATCGAGATCCAGCTACCACTCAGTCCTAATGCTGCTAATAATCTGCGACCATGAGTCAATCGATTCAGTTGATAACTTAAGAGTGGACTGATACCAAATAGTCCTAATAATAGCCACTCCTCTGGCACTATTTGTAATTGGGCATGTTGGAGTAGATTGTTAACGATTGCCGCATGTAAGTAAATACTGGCAGCTCCCTCGACGCGATCGAATGGAGTATCGATCCGGTTGGCATTATTATCTGCCATGCCCACCAACACAATTTTATTATTAAATGCTTTGCCAAGATCTGAATAATCTTTGACCTTTAAAACTGTGCTAAACGAGTAGTGTTTAGCATGGGCAATTTTACCAGGCCAATTAATCCAAAAACTTTCGTCATTCTGTGGACGCTTGATCTTAGAATCATTGTTAGAATTATATCCTTCAACCGCCATCCAAGCAAACGAATCTACTTTGTTTTTGTACTGTTGAATCCGACGGATTACGCCATCATGACTTTTGATTTTATCCGTATGTCCGACAGCATAAGCCGCGTTGCTTAATTTCGGTGTCGGTTCGATCGATTGATTGAGATCGTTCCAACTGCGAGATAGAATGACCGCAGTATTTTTGTGATTGTTAATTGCATCGCTAAATTCTTTGTCGCCAGAGATACTATGCTTGAAAATTGGCTCGAAAGCGATCGTACTAGCGTTGTACTTATTGAGGATTTCAACTAATTTGGCATAGTGCGATCGATTATTAGATAAATCTCCAAATTCAGCAACGCTGTCATCGTCAATTTCAACTACAACAACTCGATCGTCCCAAGCTCTTTCCCCACGTAGTTCGGTCAACCGATTGTAAGCAAAATCTTCTACTGGCACAGTAGCACCTAATTGTACCAAGCCGATCGCGATCGCGGCTGATAGAGGGCCAGGTAGCCACCGCCACGAGGATCTCAGACGATCTGGGATCTGTGCAGATAGATGGGTGAGTCGAGTGATGTAGTTCAAGATTGGGAATCGATAGATGGTGGCTAGTCTTCTTTAGTAGCATCCAATAGCGACGAATTAACCTAGTTCCAATTAGAATACCTGGAATCTAAGTAGTTGGAATCGGCAACATAGCTGTTAAAACTTGGTTAATTAGCGGATCCGACACCAGATCCTGCGTGATATTTGATACCTCATAACCTACCGTTTTGGTAGCACCGATTCTGGTGGGGAGGATAAATACACCTTTACCTGCTTTAACTTTTTTATCTGATTTTAGAGCGGCGATGATCCGATCTAAATCTATTCCTGGTGGTAAGGTGAGTGATAAATCTGCTTGGCGAATTACGTCTGCTTGGCGTTGCGCATCTTGTTGCGTCCACAGTTTTAGCTCTACAGCCAGTTTACCAGCAGCTACCATTCCCATTGCCACAGCTTCGCCATGATTGACTTGATAAGTTGTCACACTCTCGATCGCATGACCGATCGTGTGCCCATAATTAAGCGTTGCCCGCAAGCCAATTAATTCATGCTCGTCTTTGCTGACTATCTCCGCTTTGGCACTAGCAGATCGCGTTAAAATGGTAGAGAGAAGTTCTGCATCTACATCACTCTGTTTCAATCCATCGGCGCGTTCGAGTCGATCAAATAACTCATCATCTCCAATGATCGCATATTTAATTACCTCTGCCATCCCCGCCCGAAATTCTCGCGGTTTGAGTGTCGCTAGAACATCAGGATCTGTGAGCACCAAGCGCGGTTGGTAAAAAGCACCAATCAGATTTTTGTCTCCCTGGGGATGATTGACACCAGTTTTCCCACCAATAGAAGAATCCACCATCGCCAGCAAAGTAGTCGGTACCTGAACGACATTAATCCCTCGCAGCCACGTAGCCGCCGCAAAACCCGTCATATCTCCAATCACACCACCACCGAGCGCGACGAGGGTTGAAGAGCGTTCTAGATGACTCTCCAGGGCACAATCATAGATCTTCGCGATCGAATTTAGCGTCTTATATTGTTCGCCATCAGGTAACTCGCAGTAAGATACCTCAAATCCGGCTTGCTTGAGCGTAGCAATTACTCGATCGCCATAGTGCCCAAACACGGTAGGATTTGATACAACCACGATCTTCGCACCCAGGGAAAGAGCGCGGCACTTTGCTCCCAACCGCTCTAGATTTCCAGAGGCGATGGAGATTTCATAAGGATTTGCTGTGAGAGCGACTTGGATTGATTGCATGGGAGATGGGAGATGGGAGATGGGAGATGGGAGCGAAAAGTGCTAAACCACTAAAAAGTGATTTAATGGTACTTGAACAGTTATTGTGGAGTTTATCGATTTATGTCTGGAGCGATCGCTTACTTAGGTTTTATTGGAGTAATGTTTGGGATTGCGATGGGATTGTTCTTTGGACTAAAATTTGCCAAAGTCATTTAGATATTATGGCTAGTCACTAAACTAATGGCTAGTCAACATTTCCACAAATCACCTTACCATTTTCCTCACACATGAAATCTTACCTCGCTGCTGCTGTTCAAATGACGAGCCTACCAGATCTGGAGAAAAATCTAGCGCAGGCAGGAGAATTAATCGAATTGGCGGTTCGTCGAGGAGCTGAATTGGTCAGCTTGCCAGAAAACTTCGCATTTCTGGGGACGGAAGAAGATAAAATTAGTCAAGCAGACTCGATCGCGACTCAAACCGAGAAATTTCTCAAAACAACCGCCCAAAAATTCCAAGTCACCCTTGTCGGCGGTGGTTTCCCCGTTCCCGTTGGCACTGAGGGCAAAGTATATAATACTGCACTCCTAGTCGGTCCAAACGGAGAAGAGCTTTGTAGATATGAGAAGGCGCACTTATTCGATGTCGATCTCCCCGATGGCAATACCTATCGAGAATCGAATACAGTTATGGCAGGTGTAAAACTACCCGAAGTATACCACTCTCCTGACTTAGGTGGAATTGGTTTATCGGTTTGCTACGATGTCCGGTTCCCCGAATTGTACCGCCATCTCTCTAAATTAGGTGCCGATGTCTTGTTCGTGCCCGCTGCATTTACCGCGTATACTGGCAAAGACCATTGGCAAGTATTATTACAAGCACGCGCGATCGAAAATACCTGTTATGTGATTGCTCCTGCTCAAACTGGCACTCACTATGCGCTGCGCCAAACCCACGGACATGCAATGATTATTGGCCCTTGGGGAGTCATCTTAGCAGATGCTGGCGATCTACCTGGAGTCGCGATCGCCGAAATCAGTCCCACTCGTCTCGCCCGCGCCCGTGCTCAAATGCCTTCCCTTCAACATCGAGTCTTCGCATAAAAATAGGATAGGGAGCATCAACTCCCATCTCCCATCTCCCATCTCCCATCTCCCATCTCTGAAATGATTGCTAATAATATTCAACTAATTAATATCGGTGTCAGTATATTCTTAGTGATAATGACATTCTTATTTATCTTTCGGATCGTCCTAACTTGGTATCCACAGGTAGAGAGTCAAAAATTTCCATTTAGCATTGTTGTTGCACCAACAGAACCTTTTCTCGCTCCTTCTCGCAAAATCATTCCCCCAATTGGTGGCGTTGATATCACGCCGATTGTTTGGGTGGCAATTTTGAGTCTAATTCGTGAAATTTTAGTCGGACAACAAGGTTTAATTACAATGATGACTAAGTAATTAATAGTTGATTATTAACTTACGCACGAGTCAATTCTACAGCATCTCTGCCGTCGGATTCTTGAAAATAAACCTTTACTTTTTCATCGCGAGAAGTCGGAAGTTTCTTACCAACAAAATCAGGATGAATCGGTACTTGGCGATGACCTCGATCGATTAGTACTGCGAGTAGAATATATTTAGGTCTACCATACTCATTCACTGCATTCATTGCAGCACGGATAGTTCGACCTTCGTAAATCACATCATCTACCAGGATTACCATCTTATCATTCAAGTCCACTGGAATCTCAGTTTTACCCGGAGTCCTGACTGCAATCAAATCGAGATCGTCGCGATAAAAAGTGATATCTAGAGCTGCAACAGGAACCGTTATACCTTCTAATATTTCAATTTGTTTAGCCAACATTCTTGCCAGAGGAACACCTTTAGTCTGAATCCCAACTAGTACTACCTGAGATAAATCTTGACAGCGTTCATTAATCTCAGAAGCCACACGAGTGATTGTTCTACGGATTTCATCAGCAGAGAGAATTTCAACGATCGAATTTGCCATAATTAATAAGGAAGAAGTAATAAATAAAGATATCAATTACGACTTATATTTAGACCTTGAATGAAGCTGTATATAGAGATGAGAAATAATGTGAGACGAAATAAATTGCTAACTACTTTGTCTGGTAATTTAGGTAAATAACGGGTGCCAAATTGCGCGCCTAACAAACCACCAATTCCTAAGATGATACCTTGACTAAATAGCACATGACCGTTGATGCTATGTCCGATCGTCGCAGAAACCGCAGTAAGTACCACAACTCCTAGACTAGTCTGGATCGCTACCTTAATTGTCTCTCCCAATAGCAACATCTGTAAAGGCACCATAATCGCCCCGCCACCAACTCCGACTAAACCAGCCACCAAGCCAGCTAAACTACCTGTAAGGGTACTTGACAATAGTTTCCGCTTTTTCGTGGCTGGTGCGCTCGATTTAGTGCCAATTAGCTGTTGTTTTAAGCCGACTAGATAGATATTTGTCAGCATCAGTGCGGCAAATCCAAATAATAGCCATTGGGCGGAGATATACTGTGCTAGAGCTGCGCCGAGTTGAGCGGCGAGTAATGCGGGTAAACCGAGTGAGCTGATTTTGCTCCAGTCGATATACCCCATCCGCCAATTTTGAATACTTCCTGATAGTGAGGTGAGTAAAATTGCCAGACTACTAGTACCGATCGCATTAATTGGTGTAAAACCTAGATATACCATCAATGGCACCAAAACTGAGCCACCCCCAATTCCCAGGATTCCCGCCAACATCCCCGACACCAAACCACCCAACAATAAAATTAAATCGAGCGGCACATTCATCCCTCTAGATATTGCAGAATATTAAGCTTATCTCGATCGCGCTAGCAACCGTTAGTCTTTTTCCCTAACCTAAGAAGAAGTAGTTGATAGTTGATAGTTGATAGCTAAATTCAATCTCCCATCTCCCATCTCCCATCTCCCATCTCCCATCTCCCATCTCCCATCTCCCATCTCCCATCCCTAATTTCATGGCATATCAGTGGTTTAAGTCTTTTCACATTATCGGTTTTACGGTTTGGTTTGCAGGTTTGTTTTATCTAGTGCGATTGTTTATCTACCATGTTGAGGCAAATGAGCAGCCGGAGCCTGCGAGAAGCATTCTCAAGGCGCAGTATCAGATCATGGAAAAGCGGCTATATAGTATTATTACCACGCCTGGAATGCTGGTGACGATCGCGATGGCAATTGGGATTATTTCGACGGAGCCTGGAATTATCCATCAGTCTTGGCTGCATATTAAACTAGGTTTAGTAGCCCTCTTAATCGGCTATCATCACTACTGTAAGATATTGATGAAAAAGCTAGCAGTTGATGAGTGTAAATGGAGTAGTCAACAGTTACGCGGATTGAATGAATTACCTACTTTGTTTCTGGTGGCGATCGTCTTACTAGCAATATTTAAAAATAATTTACCGACAGATCTAACTGGATATTTGATTGTTGGCTTAGTCGTGTTGATGGCAGCAACAATTCAACTATATGCACGTAAACGTAGATTAGATGAAGAAAAATTAGCAGCTATACCTGATGTGAGTATATAGAAACCATTTGATATCTTCTAGTGAGGGAGGGCGGGTTTTGCTCAGAAGATGATGGTGCTCGACGATAATTATTAGCATACACCCGCCCCTACAGATCCTAACTATATTCACCAGCTACTAATGTCAATTAAAGAAAATTATACATCTACAGATATCCAAGCAATATTTAATCGAATTGCACCAGTATACGATCGATTGAACAACGATCTAAGTTTGGGTATCCACTGGGTTTGGAAACAAATGGCGGTGTCTTGGAGTGGTGCTAAATCTGGAGATACTTGTTTGGATATTTGTTGTGGTAGTGGTGACATTACCCAACTGATGGCAAAGCAAGTTGGAATTACTGGTACGGTTATCGGTGCTGATTTTGCTCCTGCACAATTAGAGAATGCAGCGGATAAAATTACTTGCATTTATCCACCACTAGATTGGATTGAATGGCTAGAAGCTGACGCACTTAATTTACCATTTGCGGACAATTATTTTGATGCAGCAACGATGGGTTATGGTTTGCGGAATGTCACGGATATTTCACGTTGTTTAGAAGAATTGCATCGTGTTTTAAAAGCTGATAGTAAAGTAGCAATTCTCGACTTCCATCGCCCTAGTAGTAAAATGATTCGTCGCTTTCAACAATGGTATTTAGATGCGATTGTTGTGCCCAAAGCCACCCAATTGGGCATGACAGATGAATATGCTTATTTGAATCCTAGTCTCGATCGATTCCCCACCGGATCGGAACAGGTACAATTAGGATTAGCCGCAGGATTTAGTCAGGCGACTCATTATCCGATCGCCAGTGGTATGATGGGTGTATTAGTATTGACAAAATAGGATCGATCGATAATTTAGATCTAACGCGATCAAAGCTAAATGACAAATCAGCTCGATCTGTTCGATCGCAATTCTGCAAGTTTGAATAGAGAAATTATCTTAAATGATGATGGAGCGGTAATTTTATATCGACATTTCTTCAATCTTGCTGAAAGTGATGATATTCTAAATATTTTGATTGCAGAATTGGAATGGAAGCAAGAGTATATCAAGATGTATGGAAAATCCATTCCGATTCCCCGTTTGACAGCTTGGTATGGCGATGCAGATAAACCATACCGTTATTCTGGAATTAAGATGAATCCATTGGCATGGCATCCAATTTTATTAGACATCAAAAGCAGAATTGAAACTGTGTGCGATCGATCCTTTAATGGCGTATTGTTAAACTACTATCGTGATGGCAATGATGGTATGTCATGGCACGCAGATGATGAACGCGAACTAGGCAAAAATCCAGTAATTGGCTCGGTTAGTTTTGGTGGAACAAGAAAATTTTCGCTCAAACATAAAAATGTAGAACATCCCAATAATAAACAGTTAGTCGATGTCGATCTAACTCATGGAAGTCTATTATTAATGACAGGAGCTTGTCAATCATTTTGGCTCCATCGAATCTCCAAAACTAAAAAATATGTCAAACCCAGAATAAATCTCACCTTCAGATTTATCGAGTAGCTTAATTAAATAATAAGATCGAAATTTTTCTTTACTCCAGCAATATCCGAGGTAGGGGAAATTCATGAATTCCCCCTACCTTGGATATTGCACAAAAGATCGTAGGTTAGGTTGCGCACAAGCTTAATCCAACACCCGCACCAACATCCGAGAAATGTTGGGTTTCATTCTTCAACCCAACTACTAAAATTAATTCAAATCAGTTAAAGTTTTAAGTAATTCTCGAAGAGCTTGTTCTGTTTCAACATCCGTGATTTCACCACTTTGATTTAATTTAGCAGAAACACCCGAAATACATAAAATAGATTCTTCCCTAATATTTGCCATCATAACTCGAAGTGTTTGCACGATCGAAGCATTCGCCTTCGCGCCACCATCCATCGACGGCGATGCACTAATTACCGCCGTGGGTTTGTGCATAAATTCACCCGAAGACACAATCCAATCGAGGGCATTTTTGAGCACGCCAGGTACACCATGTGCATATTCAGGCGTACAAAAAATTATTGCGTCAGCTTCTGTCAAATGACTGCGCCAATTTTGGACGGAAAGCAGCACTTCCTGGCGATCGAGTTCGGGGTTAAAATGAGGAAGCTTGCCAATCCCATCATAGATCTCAATCTGTGTGTGTTCAGGTGCTAAACCAATTAAGGCACGTAAAATAGTCGTATTAGAAGAGCCAGCGCGGAGACTACCGGAGATTGCGAGGATTTTTATCATGGCTCCATCCGATAAAGATTTAATTGATTGAGTATCATTCTCCCATCTCCCCCACGTTATAATTCTTTACATAAGTGCAATTAATAGCCACCCATGACGAAACCAGTACTGAATAGTTTTTTTCTCGGTCGTGCCCTGGCTGAGAGCTTGAATGATAAGCTAGGTGAGACTTTGACGTATACCCTGAGCGAACTGGGGAAAATAAATGCCGAACAGAGCGAGAAACTGCGCCAGTTTACCCAAGAAGTAATCGATCGAGCAGCACGAGAAACTAACCAGGCTGGTGGCAATACTACTACAGTATCCGCAGATGGGCAAACTGTCGATGTCCAAGAAACGATCGACGATCTCCGCGCCGAAATCGCTAGACTCAGAGCCGAAATTCAGAACTATCGCCAGCAAGGTTAATATAAATCCGTGACTGCTACTTCCGAAGCTTACACAATCTCTAGCGACAATAGATTGTCTTTACCACCCCAAGATCCCGTGTCAGAATTGTCCATTGTTGCTATCCCCAAAATCACGCCTGAGCCGCCACAGAGTGACTATCGCGCCTATCGGTGGAATCGGACTAATTACTCGAAGCGACGGCGCACGATCGATATTTGGTCATTTTTTCTGACGTTTTTGAACGGTTCTTGGATTGATGGCAAGAAGTGGAGTTATATTGGGGGCTACACTGAGGCAAAACAGGCGGCTAGGAAGCGGAAACAAGCGATTTGGATTCGGGATACGTTTTTGGAATTAGGGCCGACTTTCATCAAGTTAGGGCAGCTATTCTCGACTCGTGCGGATTTATTTCCGGTGGAATATGTGGAGGAATTGTCGAAGTTACAGGATCGGGTACCAGCTTTTGGTTACGATCTGGTAGAGGAGATTATCGAGCGGGATTTGGGGAAGAATATTCCCGAATTGTTTGCTAGTTTTGAGCAGATTCCGTTAGCAGCAGCCAGTTTGGGGCAGGTACATCTGGCGCGGCTGCATACGGGGGAGGAAGTTGTTGTCAAGGTACAACGGCCAGGATTGCATAAGTTATTTACGATCGATCTAGAAATTCTGCGCGGGATTGCCAAATACTTCCAAAACCATCCCAAATGGGGTAAGGGTGGACGGGATTGGGTGGGGATTTATGATGAATGTTGTCGGATTTTGTGGGAGGAGACGGATTATATCAGCGAAGGGCAAAATGCTGATACGTTTCGGCGGAACTTTCGATCGCAAGATTGGGTCATGGTACCGCGTGTATACTGGCGATATTCCTCGACGCGGACGCTGACACTACAGTATCTACCAGGGATTAAAATCAGCCACTACGAAGGGTTAGAAGCTGCTGGACTCGATCGACAAGTCATTGCCAGACAAAGTGCTACAGCCTATCTGCAACAGTTGCTCACCGATGGCTTTTTTCACGCCGATCCTCATCCAGGAAATGTAGCGATCGATCCAAAAACTGGAGCCTTAATCTTTTATGATTTTGGGATGATGGGACGAATTGCGCCCGGAACTAAAGATAAACTGATGGCAACATTACTGGCAATCGCCGGCCGGAATGCCGATCGAGTCGTGCGAGGATTAGTAGAATTGGGCGCGGTATCAGCAGATGCAGATACAGATCCAATCCGTCGATCGATCCAATACCTACTAGACAATTTTCTCGATAAACCGATCGAAGGTCAATCGATCGCCCAGATTACCGACGATCTCTATGATATCGCCTACGGACAACCATTTCGCTTTCCCGCCACCTTTACCTTCGTGATGCGAGCATTTTCCACCATCGAAGGAGTCGGCAAAGGACTCGACCCAGATTTCAATTTTATGGCAGCAGCCCAGCCCTTCGCCTTCCAAATCATGAATATTAACAGTAACGGTAGCACCACCCCCGACGCAAATACATTCCTCGCCGAAATCGGTAGACAAGCGGCCCAGGTGGGCACATCAGCCCTCGGATTACCCCGTAGATTCGAAGACACCATCGACAAATTAGAGCGCGGCGATATTCGCGTGCGAGTGCGATCGAGTGAAACCGATCGGTACTTACGTAGACTCAGTGCCATGCAACAGAATACAAATTATACTATCCTAGTGGCGACTTTTACATTGTCTGCTACGATGCTATTTGTTAATCAATATGCGATCGCTGCTGGCGTAGTTGGGACATTTGCACTCATCGCCCTAGTAGTTTGGTTCCGACAAATGCGGAAACTCGATCGTCAAGATCGGGCATCGTAAATTAAAGATTTCATCCAGCAATCGGAACGCAAATAACTATTACCAAATTGGGTATTATGATATTTAAAGATAGTCGGTAAGTAGCAATCTCACCGCACTATCTCCAAGCAACTCCCCTGCTGTTCCTCTGTCTACTTTAAAATTTTGGATTGTTAATCGGTACAGGCATTAGATTATGAAATCGCTGTTCACAGGGCTTACAGATAAAGGTATGGTACGGAGTGCCAACCAAGACGCATACCATATCGATCCTGATGGACGATTTTTTATAGTTGCCGATGGGATGGGCGGACATGCTGGCGGCGAAGAAGCCAGTCGCATCGCCATCGAGACATCACAGACATATCTAAACAAAAATTGGGATAGCGAACCCGACACCAAAAATCTCCTAGCACAGGCTTTAATTGCTTCTAATGATGCAATTGTCGCCGACCAGGAAATCAACGCCCAGAGAGCCGATATGGGTACCACTCTGGTGATGATCTTATTCCGCGATGATGTCGTATGGTCTGCCCATGTGGGAGATTCTCGTCTTTATCGGCTGCGTGGTGATAAATTAGACCTTATTACCGAAGATGATACTTGGGTTGCTAGAGCGATGAAACTAGGACAGCTCAACGCCGATGAAGCCAAAGTCCATCCCCTCCGTCACGTTTTATCCCATTGTCTCGGTCGGCGGGATTTACGTCAAATTAATATTCAAACACAATCGATCGAGTCTGGAGATCGCGTTCTCCTCTGTAGTGATGGTTTGACAGAAGAAGTCCCCCACGACGAAATCGCCATCCATCTCCAATCCCCAACCAACGAAATCGCCGCTCAAGCCCTGATAGACGCAGCCAAACAGCACGGTGGGAGTGACAATATCACCGTAATTATTGCAACGATGCAGTAGTTAATTAATTGATTGATAATTAACTACTGCATCAATTATCAAACCAGTTTATGGTTGCCAGTAGAATGAAAAATGACAGGTAAACCTTCCAAACCATCAAGCCGAAAATATAAAAAAGATCGCACCACTGAAGTGAAACAGACAGTCTTACCGTTGCCAAAAAGCGAAAGGCAACGGGTAGAATTGTTTGCGGAAATTAGCTTCAAAATTCGGCAATCATTACAACTAAAAGAAATTCTTCGCACGATCGTTACGGAAGTGCAGCAAGTATTGCAAGCCGATCGCGTCTTAATCTATCAGGTACTTGCGGATGGTACAGGAACACCGATTAGTGAATCAGTATTGCCAGCATATCCGGCGATTTTGGGGATGGAATTTCCAGAGGAAGTATTTCCCACCGAGTATCAACAACTCTATGCCAAAGGGCGAGTGAGATCTGTCGCTGATGTGCGCGATCCGAGTGCCGAAGTCGCTGATTGCTTGTTGGAATTTGTCGAACAATTTGGAGTCAAAGCTAAATTAATCGTCCCAATTTTACATAGCTTGAGCGTCCATCCACCACGAAAATCGCCACCGAAAAATGCTATTTGGGGATTATTGATCGCTCATCAATGCGATCGTCCCCGCAAATGGGCTGAATTTGAACTAGAACTGATGCAACAGCTCGCAGACCAGATTAGTATCGCATTGGCACAAGGAGAGTTGTGGGGGCAATTAGAGGAGGTTGTGGCAGAACGCACCGCCGAACTCCAAGCGGCAAATTCTAGCTTGCAACAAGAAATAATCGATCGCAAGCAAGTCGAAATCGCCCTCCGTCAAAGTGAGGAGCAATTGCGATTAATTACCAACGCGCTGCCAGTCTTAATCGCTTATGTTGACGATCGAGAATGCTATCAATTTAATAATCAAGCATACACCGATTGGCTGGGCAAATCCCTAACAGCGATTCACGGCTCCTCGATGCGCGAAGTTTGGGGGGAAGATTGTTACCCGCGAATGCAACCCCATATTAATAACGCCCTCGCGGGGAATATTGTTACCTACGAGAATGAAATTCAGCTTCATGATGGAACTACTCGATCGGTTAGTATTAATTATATTCCTCACATCGACAACGACGACCGAATCAGTGGTTTCTTTGCCCTGACTAGCGATATTAGCGATCGAAAAGCGATCGAACGGATGAAAGATGAGTTTATATCCGTCGTCAGCCACGAACTTCGCACGCCCCTAACATCCCTTCATAGTGCCCTAAAAATTCTTGTAACTGGACGCTTGGGAGTTCTCACCAAAGATGGGCAGCAATTCCTAGAAATCGCCGATGAAAACACCGAACGCTTGGTGCGCCTAGTTAATAGCGTTCTCGATCTGCAACGGATTGAATCTGGCGCAGTGACGATGGAAAAACAAGCTTGTACGGCAACTGAATTGATGATTCAAGCTGTAGATACGATGCAAGCAATGGCTCAACAACAGGAAATTACCCTCGTCAATCAGCCGCTAGATATTCAGCTCTGGGTAGATGCCGATTATATCGTTCAGGCATTGACAAATTTAATTAGCAATGCCATCAAATTTTCCTCCCCTGGTGGCAACGTCTGGTTGATAGTACAGCGTCCAGAACAGCCGCCTACGCCCCCACCGAATGGTCGAAAATCGACTAAATCTAAAGCCTCAAAAGTAAGCAAATCGCCATCGCTACCAATCGAGATCTTATTTCAAGTACGGGATGAAGGGCAGGGTATACCCGCTAACAAATTAGAAACTATTTTTGAGCGATTCCAACAGGTTGACTCTTCAGATTCTCGCAAAAAAGGTGGTACGGGCTTAGGCTTAACAATTTGTCGCAAAATTATCGAGCAACACGGCGGTAAAATCTGGGTAGATAGCACCCTGGGGGTTGGCAGTACCTTCTCGTTTACACTACCAGTTATTGATAATTAATTATCAATTATCAATTCTTAATTACTTGTACTGAGCGTAGCCGAAGTATCAATTATGCACAAACGTTTATTAACGATCGATGATGAAGAGTCTATCCAAATAGTCATCAAATTTGGGATTAATATGGTAGCAGGTTGGGAAGTCTTATCCGCTAGTGGTGGCAGAATGGGAATCGATACAGCACAAAGAGAACTTCCCGATGCAATTTTACTAGATGTAATGATGCCAGAAATGGATGGATTGGCTTTTTTACGACAGCTTCGATCGAATCCTCACACCAGACTAATCCCGGTCGTACTATTGACCGCAAATCGCTATCTACCTGACAAAGATCTCTTAACCGAACTAGGTGTCGTGGAGGTAATCTCTAAACCATTTCTGCCTGTCAATCTGGTGCGCCAAATCGATCGAGCATTATTGAACTAGGGAGATGGGAGGTGGGAGATGGGAGGTGGGAGATGGGAGAGTCATGACCCATTACCCATTACCCATTACCTACGGAACCTGTAAATTAATCCAACCTTCCTCTGGGATATGTTGGCGATAACGACCGCAATCGGAGAATACCAACGCCATTTGTAACCCAGCATCGGGTTCGAGATTTAGATCTGCCCAAGGTACTGCAACCTCTAGACACTTATCCCAGGCTACTTGAACATTACTCGATCGAGCTTCCCAGCGATCGTAGTCCATTGCTTCCTGCAACCAAGTATACTTAGTCGTCAGATCGATCAACAACCGATGATGGAACCGATAATTAGTCGGTGCTTGAC
>JANYDE010000034.1 GCA_025359915.1 Chamaesiphon sp. 336R_metabinner_41
TTGACGTTCATTCCATGTCAACCTGTTCATTTCTGGTGGGGTTGGGCGGGTTTTGTTCTATATTTCTGGTGCAAATCGGCACTAACTAGCATAAACCCGCCCCTACGAGATCTGTGAATAGGTTTGAATTTGGAATTGCTGGGGAGACTGGGAGACTTGGGTACAACCTATCCCCTATCCCCTATCCCCTAAAATATCCTAGCTCTTCAACAATAGATAATAGAGCTGTCCAGGACCACCTGTAACGCCAGCACGATCGCCAGCAACCTTACCAGTACCCATGAAATAGTCTACACGTCCAGGGCCAGTGATGGCACTACCTGTATCCTGATCCAAGACATAACGACTGACTAATTTTTGTTGAACAGATCGTCCAGTAGCATAGGGAAGTTCGGTATGAACTAGAGCCAGTGCGCCTGGAGGCATCATTGACTTATCTGTAGCGATCGATCGATCGGGTGTAACCGGAACATTTATACTGCCCATTGCCTCACCTTTGAAGGTTTCCTTCATGAAGATAAAGCGTTTGTAGCGGGGGATATAAGTGTTTAGTTCGAGGGGGTTCTCGCGGAAATAGCGGGTAATCCCTTGGAGCGTGAGCTGGCTGGGGGTAACTTTACCGTCTTTGGCGAGTTCTTTGCCGATGCTACTGTAGGCAAAATTTGTACCGCCAGCAAAGCCGACGGTGGTTTTACTGCCATCGGTGAGATTGAGTTCGGCAGAACCCTGAATCTGGACGAGGATGACCTCAAATCGATCGCGCATCCAAAATATCTCATTCCCTGCGAGTGAGCTTGTCGCGCCTTGAAGACCATCCACGCCCTCTAAAGCGACACGTTCGGGTTGGGGATCGCGCCAATTATTAAAATCGGTAGGTAATTTATAGATTGGGTACTTAAACTCAGGCGTTTGTTTACGGCTAGCTTGATAAATTGGTTCGTAGTAGCCCGTAAATGTAACAGTACCCTTATTATCCTTGCCGATCGACTGATAGAAGGAAAATTCCTTTTTCACCGCCGCTTGGAGTTCGGCGGCGTTCGTATTTGTAGTTACTAGTTCGCGAAATCTGACCAGGGAACGTCGAACTCGATCGCGACTGATGCCCTGGACGGGATAATTCTGATATGCTTTGGTGGCTGCGGTTGTATCGAGATAGCGGAGACTATGATCGATCGATTTTAGCATCGCTGCTTTATCACCAGATTTGCCCCAAAGTTGATCGTCAAAGCCAATCGAACTCTCTTCATAATTGCCACCAGTACTCTGATTGGCTTGGATATTCGCCGCAGGTTCAGCCGTCAACCGTAGGGGTGTGTGCTGATTGAATCCTAGCGCAATACCTAGATTCAAAGAGAGTAAAGCCAGTGTTTTAATCATGAAGTAATATTAAGTAATTATTTGACAATAAATTCTGTGACGATAGTTCTGTTCGTCATGTTTCCGTCCACTTTAGGGAGATGGGCGATGGGAGTTGGGAGTTGGGAGATGGGAGTTGGGAGTTGGGAGTTGGGAGTTGGGAGTTGGGAGAGTAGCTAAATTAGCTATCAACTATCAACTAAATTAATAGTCTCGATCGACACTAGATGCAAATACAGGTTCGATCCGAATTCCTTCGATACAGCTAGGACGTACCAGCATATACTCTCCTTGAGCATTCTTCAGGGGTACAGTCGTAAAATCTGTAGAACTAGATTTTGGCATTAGCTCATTACTATACCATTTTTGGAAATCTTGCATCGTGGGAAAGCGGACTTCCTCACGATGACCACCTGATAGGAGCAGATACACTGCAAATTCATTCGCTACTCTAGCCATAATATTCGATCGTATTTGATAACCTAATCTGAGTATGCCCAACTCCCATTAAAAATCGATCTCTCAATAGTCATCAGAGAACCTGATGAGAGTCATCAGTTCTACTGAAATGAGAATACTTTACAAACGTTAACAATCGGGTTAAGGTAGATACATATATAAAAAACATTCCGTTCTGCAAAGAACACAAGCAATCATTACCAATGACCACAACCTTACAACGCACCCAGAACGCGAACGTCTGGGATCGCTTCTGTAGCTGGATCACATCCACCGAGAACCGCATTTATGTTGGTTGG
>JANYDE010000094.1 GCA_025359915.1 Chamaesiphon sp. 336R_metabinner_41
AAATTCGCTCCAGTAGCTTAAAAGAGAGTGGGTTAATTTCCCGAAGAAAAAGCATTTGTATTATTTGGGAATATCTGATTTAAAAAGTTGATTCATATTTTATCACTTATTTGTGTAATTATTTTCGTCTAGGTACTTAGCGTTAAATCCAGCTACAGCCCTAAAACCTCGCGTCCTGTATGGAAATTTGCTATAGTCAGCAGTGAGTGAGAATACTAATTTAGGACATATCCCCAATGGCGTTTGTACAAGAAGCTTTGCCTTATGATGTTAGTGCGCTAGAGCCACACATGTCTGCAAAGACGTTTGAGTTTCACTATGGTAAGCACCACGCTGCTTATGTAACCAACCTCAACAATCTCACCAAAGATACGCCGATGGCGGATTTGTCTCTTGAAGAGATTGTTAAGGCTAGTTTTGGTGATGCTGGTAAAGCAGGTATTTTTAATAATGCTGCTCAGGTTTGGAATCATGCTTTCTTCTGGAAATCGATGAAGCCAAATGGCGGCGGCGCACCAACTGGCGAATTAGCGGCTAAAATAGATGCAGCGTTCGGTAGTTTCGACCAATTTAAGGCAGATTTCAAAACTGCTGCTACTACTCAATTTGGTAGTGGTTGGGCATGGTTGGTCAATGATGGTGGTACACTCAAAATTACTAAGACTGGTAATGCTGAGAATCCCCTCGTTCATGGTCAAACTCCCCTGATTACGCTGGATGTTTGGGAACATGCTTATTATGTCGATTTCCAAAATCGTCGTCCTGATTTTATCAGTACCTATTTGGATAATTTGGTAAACTGGGATTTCGCTGCGGCTAACTTGAAATAGCAGCTAGTGGACGCGCAAGCGTCCATTCTCGCACATTGTACCTGAATCTGGATTCGGACAGTTTTAGGCGTAATATTAGTTGATTTGATCGTGGATTAAATGACTTGAAACCCTAGTAGTCTATTGGGTAGGGGCAATTCATGAAGCGGCGGTTTTATTCTGGGGTTCCCCTGTCTTGTCGTTGTCTTGACGCATCGAACGGGAGGTTCCCTCCCGTTCGATGCGTCGCTTTTTTATTCGGGGGGAACCCCCGAATAAAAACGACGCAAAATAAAAAACCGACAAGACATTGCCCTTACCCAATAGATTACTAGGATGAAAGAAAATCTCGATCTTATTTAATCCTTATTCCCTAGGGAATATTTTCTAACTTTTAGCTACATATCAAAAATCTGCTCGATCGAGTCATGAGTACTCGTGCGAACAGACTAGCAGTTTCAAATATTGTAGACAAGCAGAGATTAAAATCTGCGCTTGTTCTGTCTATGTCTTGCGATTGCTTTACGCTTACGCTTTTCAATTGGCGTTTCAAAGTGTCTGTGTTTCCGCATATCAGGAAAAATCCCCGCTTTGGAGACTTCTCGCTTGAATCGGCGTAGCACTGACTCAATGCCTTCACTTTCACCGGGAATTACTTGCGACATCCTAACTTATCCAGAATCTTACTTTAACTAAAGCTGATCGAAGTTATTTTCTTTCAGCTATTTATTACAAACCACAAAAGGACAGACTCATAAGCCTGCCCTTGTTGACATTCAGACTTGAACTCTAGGGATCGAGTCTAGTAACGACGGTTTCCACCACCGCCGCCACCGCCACCGAAAGAGCCTTTCTCTTCACGTGGTTTAGCTTTGTTTACTTTGAGGTCGCGACCCATCCATTCTGCACCATCGAGAGCTTCGATAGCAGCAGATTCTTCAGCATCTGTTTCCATTTCAACAAATGCGAAACCGCGTAGGCGACCAGTTTCCCGATCGGTTGGCAATTGAACTCTTTTAACTTTGCCGTATTCAGCAAAAGTTTGAGTCAAGTCATCCTGCGTAACTTCGTAGGATAAATTGCCGACGTAAATTGACATATCGCTGTCTCCAGAATCCTGTAGGTGTAGAGAGTTAGATTCGGAGAAAAGCTTGTAAAAAGAACCATACAGCCGAAAATAATCTTCATCTCATATGGTAGCACAGATTCTTGGAAATAGATATCCTTTCTTTTTAGGGGACTGGGGGACTTGGAGCTGATTAATATACTCTCCCCGTCTCCCCGTCTCGTCGTCTCCTAATCCGCCTTCGGTTTATAAGTAGAAACCACCTCTAAATCCTTGAGCTGCTTGGCATCGACACTTGCAGGAGCATTGGTGAGCAGACAGCGAGCTTGTTGGGTTTTAGGGAAGGCGATGACATCGCGGATGGAGTCTTCGCCAGCTAGGAGCATGATTAATCGATCGATTCCATAAGCAATACCGCCGTGGGGTGGGGTACCATAATCAAAGGCTTCGAGCAGGAAGCCAAATTTATCATTGGCTTCCTCTGCGGATAGTCCGATGGCGGTGAAGACTTGTTCTTGGATTTCCCGTTGATGAATGCGGACGCTACCACCGCCGACTTCGGTACCGTTATAGATGATGTCGTAGGCTTGAGCGCGAGCGGTTGTGAGATCGTTGATGTCGTCTGGATGGGGGGCTGTGAAGGGGTGGTGGAGAGCTTCGAGGCGTTTTTCATCGGCGTTCCACTCGAACATGGGGAAGTCTGTTACCCAGAGGAGATTGACTTGATTGTCGTCGATTAAACCTAGTTCTCGTCCGAGGACTAATCGTAATCGATCGAGTGTTTTATTGACCATTGCGGCATCGCCAGCACCGAATAGTAATAAGTCGCCTGGTTTGGCTCCGGTGAGGGTGAGTAGTTGCTGTTTACTTTCGGGGGTGAGTGAGTCTTTAATTGCGCCGATGGTTTCGATTTCGTTGTCATCAAGGACGCGAATATAGGCGAGTCCTTTTGCTCCGGCTTCGGCGGCTTCTTTGAATAGGTTTCCACCTGGTTTAATCCGCACGTTGGAGACGGTTTGATTTCCACCTGGAATGGGGAGTATTTTCACGATACCACCTGCGGCGATCGCACCTGAAAATACTTTGAATTGGGAGTCTTTAAATAAGTCGGAAACGTTGACTAATTTTAGGTCAAAGCGAGTGTCTGGTTTGTCGCAGCCGTAGCTATCCATTGCTTCAGCATAAGTCAAGCGCGGGAATGGAAGCGAGATTTCGACACTCTTAATTTCTTTGAAAATTTGACAGATCAATTCCTCGTTGAGATTCATAATCTCTTCTTGAGACATGAAACTCATTTCCATGTCTAACTGGGTGAATTCTGGTTGTCTATCGGCGCGGAGATCTTCATCGCGAAAACAACGGGCGATCTGATAATATCGATCGAATCCAGATACCATCAATAACTGTTTAAATAATTGCGGTGACTGAGGAAGTGCAAACCATTCACCCAAGTTTACCCGACTAGGTAAGATAAAATCTCTCGCACCTTCTGGAGTAGAGCGAGTCAAAATCGGTGTCTCGATTTCGATGAAGTTAAATTTATCTTCGAGGAAGCGACGAATCGTTTTGATAACTTGATGGCGCAGTTGGAGATTCGCGCTCATCCGTTCCCGTCGTAAGTCTAAATAACGATACTTGAGCCGCAAATCTTCCCGCACAGAAGACTCATCTTCACTTTGGGATACTTGGAATGGTAATTGCTTATGAACGCGGTTTAGAACCTCGATTTGCTCCGCATAGACTTCAATCTCACCCGTAGGAATCCGCAGATTGAGAGATTCCTCAGGACGACGATAAACTTTCCCAGTAATTTTGACAACATATTCACTGCGGAGCGTTTCTGCGAGATGATAAGAATCAGGCGTGCGAATCGGATCACTGACAACCTGAACCGAACCAGATCGATCGCGTAAATGGAGAAATATTACCCCCCCAAGATCGCGGCGACGATCTACCCATCCGCACAGGGTAATAGTTTCGCCAATTTGTTCGGTGCGGATTGTACCGCAATTATGGGTTCGCATATGCTTTGAATAAATCTAGTTCGACGATAATCACTCCTAATTATCTATCATTCACTGTCCCACCGATCCAAACATGCTGATGTTATTAGAGCGCGATATTCATGTCTGGAGTGTAGAACTAAATCTCAGCCACCAACAGCTTGAGGACTTCAGTCAATTTCTGACTGAGCAGGAACGCCAACGTGCTGCTAAGTTTATTAATCCCACTCATGGAAATCGCTGGACGATCGCGCGGGGATATTTGAGACAGATCTTGGGTAAGTATATCAATCTTAAACCGAAAGCGATCGTTTTTAATTATGGAGCGCAGGGAAAACCCGCCGTCGAGGGTAAGGATATTCAGTTTAATTTATCCCATTCTGGCGATCGAGCCGTATATGCCATCAGTGCTAAACATCCAGTCGGTATCGATTTGGAACAGATTCACCCTTTACCTGCGGCGGATTTAGTCGATCGATTTTTCTCATCCGCCGAACAAGCTATTTTTCATAGTCTCCCAGTTGACCTCCAACAAGCCGCATTCTTCCATGCCTGGACACAAAAAGAAGCCTATCTGAAAGCTTGTGGTACTGGACTTAGTACTCCACTAGATCGAATTGAAGTCTCGATCGATCCGCGTACCCCTGCGGCAATTATTTCCGCGCCGATAACTGGAATGTGGCAGATTCAGAAATTAGCAATCTCCACCGCATATGCAAGTGCAATTGTTATCGGTGGAAAATATGGCGAAATTAAATATTTAACTTTCAACTAATTTATCTGCTAATTTTTGCCGTGTCAGCATGTGTTCAAATTCAAGTGCAGCAGCAACTCCAAACTGAACAATTCCAAACACCCAGAAAACTTCCAACATAAATCCACTTTGATAACCTGAGATATGATTAGTCGCATAAGCTAACCACATATCCGCGATATAGAAACAGATAATTGCTTGAGCATTTACTTGCCAAGCATTACTAAGTCTTCCACCCCAAAAAGCCAAAATCATCGCTATTGCCAATCCAAACAGCACAACATCACTCCAGACATAAAATCGACTCAATGGTTGTCCATAGGGTTTAAGTGCTAAATCGATCGATCTTACCCATCCAGGAGCATCATCTGCTGGAGCAGTTGGTGGTGCAGGATTAGTCGGAGCTTGTGCTGCACTGACGGCGGCGGGTGTTGTTAAATTAGTTGAAATAGGTGGCGGTGTCATAATCCACGTTGCTATTGCTCCAGCATAAAGAGTAATTGCACCAACAATTATCCATTGATATATTTTTAACTGAATTCGTTTGCTAGCAATCGCTAATAACATGCCGAATGATAAACAAACATAAAAAATCACAAAGAAAGGATCGCCTAATGACCCAACGGGATCTAGGTGCCATAATAACTCCCAGAAGCCAAAAAATAAATTACCAATCAAAAAAGAAAACAACGCTACCCCAATCAGCAACCATACTTGACTACCACTAGGCATTCGCTTGCTAAAACCATTTCGTAAGCACAGCAATCCCGAACACATCAAGGCAATATCTTGCAAACAAAGAGTAATTATTCGATACCAAAGTGGGCGTTCCACTCCCTGCATTGGACCGCTAAAAAATAGATAAAAAACTAGTGAAATGCTTGATAAAGTTAGTGCCCAGTACAGGACATTCTTTTTGTGCCACAGATGTTCCCACTGAGAGAATATTTGTAATAAATTATGCATATAGTTAATTCCCGCTCGATAAATTTCACCCTGGCTGTTGTAGTGAAAACTTGTAGACTAAGTTCAACTACTACTCAAGATTAGTATGCCCGATTGACGATCGAATTCATGTCGCGATCGTGAAATTTATCGATCATTGAATCTACCGATCGAATAAAGCTTGTATCGACACCCAGCATCAAGGTAAATTAGAGTGGATCCGTCCCTGTTTCCTTTTGTCCGATTGAATTAGCTCGAAACGACTGGAATCCTCTCCTTTGGCTGAATATCCCTATGGTAAACGTCGCACTAGAATCTTCAACCACGATCGAAAATCGAGGATCCAACGATCCGATTATCGCCGCGATCGATATTGGTACCAATTCGGTACATATGGTGATTGTCAGAATTGTGGCGGACTTACCAGCCTTTAGTATTATTGCCCGTGAGAAGGAAACAGTTCGGTTGGGAGATCGAGACCCTTTGACGGGTAATCTCACACCAGAGGCGATTCTCAGGGCAATTGGTGCGCTAAAACGCTGTCAGGAGGTGGCGAAAAGTCTTAATGCTCAACAGATATTTGCAGTAGCTACCAGCGCGGTGCGGGAGGCTCCAAATGGGAATGAATTCGTCAGATCGATCGAGACAGAACTAGGATTAGCCGTTAATATTATTTCAGGACAAGAGGAAGCGCGGCGAATTTATTTAGGGGTATTATCGGGAGTCGAGTTTAATAATATCCCCCATCTAATTATCGATATCGGCGGCGGTTCAACAGAGTTAATCTTGGGCGATAGTCACGAACCCCGCACCCTTAGTAGTACCAAAATCGGTGCAGTTCGTCTCACTGCTGATTTTATCCCAAATAATCCGGTGAGCGATCGATCTTTAAATTATCTCCAAGCCTTTGTACGCGGACAATTGGAGCGAGCTATCGACGATCTCAAAGCCAATCTCAAACCAGGAGAAATGCCTAAAATGATCGGTACTTCTGGGACGATCGAAACCCTTGCCGCAATTCTCAATTTAGATAAAAATGGGGATGTCCCCACTCGGATTCATGGTTTCCAGATCCATCTCCACGAACTCCGCAATCTGATCAATCGCCTGCGAAGAATGACAGTCGCCGAGCGCACCACAATTGAAGGTATCTCCGATCGACGCGCAGAAATTATCGTCGCAGGTGCGGTAATATTACAAGAAGCAATGGCAATGTTAGGGATGAAATCCCTCTCAGTCTGCGAACGCAGTCTCCGCGAGGGCGTAATCGTAGACTGGATGCTGACAAAAGGTTTGATCGAAGATCGGCTCAAATATCAAGGCTCAATCCGCGAACGCAGTACCCTCAAAATCGCCGGAAAATACGGCGTAGATCTTCCCCATTCCCACCGCGTCGCTGAACTGGCATTGAGCCTTTTCGATCAAACCTACGGACAAATTCATACCTGGGATAAAACCGTCAGAGAATTGCTGTGGAGTGCTGGTATTCTACATAATAGCGGTCACTTTGTCAGTCACGACTCCCATCACAAACATTCCTACTACCTCATCCGCTACGGGGAGCTACTCGGCTATACCGAATCTGAAATCGATATCATCGCCAATATCGCCCGCTACCACCGCAAAAGTCCACCGAAAAAGAAACATCAGAACTTACAGAATCTATCTAAGGAGCAAAAATCGATCGTGTCCCAGCTTAGTGCTATTTTACGGGTAGCCGTGGCACTCGACAGACGCAGAATTGGCGCAATCAAAGATGTCAGTCTCAATTGCGATCTAACTACCAGAGAATGTCAGCTCACATTTGTCCCCGCAGATCCCTACGATGAATGCGTGCTGGAATGCTGGAGTTTGGATTATAAAAAACCGATTTTTGAAACAGAATTCAATCTCAAACTGTCTACTACTAGAGGCTAAAAAAGATCCCCGACTTCTTGAGGAAGTCGGAGATCTGGGTGGTACTTCCCAATTTTTATGCAGCAGTCGTCTTGTAAGAAATAATCGATAATAGTGCGCCTTGGGGATCTTGAATTAAGGCAAATCGCATCGAACTATCAATATCCGTCGGCGGATGTTTGATTTTCCCACCTAATTCTTCGACTAATTTCACCGAAGCATCCACATCATCAACCGTAACATAGACACCCCAATGTGGTGGCACCGTCGATGGAATCTCAGGCGGCATTGCCATCAAACCACCAACACTTTGATCGCCAACATTCAGCACATGATACATCATTCCTGGCATCGGTCGATCGACAATTGCCCATCCAAATAATTGGGAGTAAAAGTCTTTTGCTGCTGCGGTGTCAGTTGTCATCAGTTCGCACCAACTGAAAGCACCTTGCTTTTGAGATATGTCAGTCATAATATTTCAACTGTCGATAACAGCGCACTCAAGTATGCTTGTACTTTACAGTCTTTTTGTACTAGTGTCAACAGTGCTCGTGCACAAGTATACTGGTACTAAATGAATTTAGCTTCTTTAATCAGCAACCGCGCCGGATACAATCCGCCGTTCCCTGGCTTCAACAGCAAAGATCTGTAGAACTATCAATTATCAATTAATTTAATACATTCGGTGAGGTACACTATCCGCGCTGTAGGAACTATAGCCCATCACCATCATACTCGGCGAAAGACTCCGGCAGCCAGGACAATCGCCACCATACTTCTTAATTTCAGCTTCTCTAACAGTCCTACTGACTAAATCGACGGTAATTGGTGCTGGATTAACTCTAGCAATTGTAACTGGTTCAGGATTGACTTTAGCTACAATAGATTGTTGTGACCGAGATCTATTTCCAGCAATCCGTGTTTGTGGCACCATGCCCTGTGCGTCAAATACTGGAACCTTCGTCAGATTCATGACCTCCGGATAAGGAATAGTCTTCGCTGAATCATTATTTGCGATCGAGCCAGTGGCTAAAACCGCAGCAATGGAGCCGGAACATACTATTAACTTATTCATATACTGGCACCGAACTTAATTTTTATTATAAATTGAATTATCAATCTATCAGATTAAATTGTCCAGCGACAGTTACTTTCGATACCTACATCAGCTCAATTACTCAGACAATACTAGCTTCTAAGGCGACAACATCAGGAATCAGCAGCATATCATTACTGCGATCGATTAATCCGGCTGCTTCCATTTTTGATAATACCCGCGTGACGGTTTCCCGTGCCAAACCACTCATGCTACTGAGTTCGCGATGTGGTAAATTTGGAATCTCGATTCCGGTGGACACATTTTTACCCTGTCCCTCAACTAAAAATAATAGCGTATCTGCGACGCGAGAGGCACTATTGGATTCTCGCAACCGCAAGCGACGATTGACTTGACGCAATCGTCTTGCCATCAATTGAGCAAGCCGCATTCCTGCTAAAGGCTCAGTTTTGAGCAATCTGACAAAATCTTCCGCCGGAATATTGACGATTGTTGCTGGTGTTAAACTTAGCACATCTGTAGAACGTGGAGCTGTCTCCAGTGCTGCCATTTCGCCGACAACTTCACCTCTGCCCACAATATTAAGCGTAATTTCTCGTCCATCAGCATTATAAGTGCGAATTTTGAGCCAGCCACTCAAGACAAAGTAAACCGAACTACCCCAATCATTTTCGAGTAAGATTGTCTGGTTGGCTGGATGATTGCGAACTGCTGCATGGGCGAGTGCTGGAGCAAGTGCGGCTACTGGCAATTCACTCAGAAAAGGTACTGCGGCGATGGCATCTTGAATTGACAGATGCGTCTGTGCTTGAACGTTGTTGTGTCTATTATCCATAATATCGATTTCAATATACTGAGGGTGGATGAGACGCACAGCCCAAACAACGGCTCGGCTTCCTTATCTGTCTGCTGGTGAACGATGACCTAAACTAGTGTTCCCATAAATTACTCTTTAACTATCACTAGAGATTATGAATTTACCAAATTCGATTACACTCTCTCGGTTGCTCGGTTTACCTGTCGTTGTTTATTGTCTTTATAGCGATAGCTTGACGATTCGGTGGGTTGGAGTCGCGGTATTTTTAGTTGCAGCTTTAACTGATTGGCTAGATGGTTATCTCGCCCGTAAGTTAGATTTAGTAACAGATTTAGGTAAATTCCTCGATCCGTTGGTAGACAAGTTATTGGTTTTGATTCCTCTACTAATTTTAATCGATCTCCATCTAGTACCAGCGATTGGTGTTTGTCTGATTCTCGCCAGAGAATTGACGATTGCCGGTTGGCGAGTCGGTCAAACGCAGATTAGTGGTGCTAATATTTGGGGTAAGCTCAAAACTGTCAGTCAAATTATCGCGATCGCGATGATTATTACGCCGTTATCCATTGCAGACTGGCACTTCTACGGTTTAGTTGCCTTTTGGCTATCAGTTGGTTGTACGCTCATTTCCGGTTTGCTTTACCTCATTCCTACTCAAACACAGTCTTAGCAAGGCTTGTACTCACTCATATTCCGCGCAGATCTGGAGTGGAGAATTGTTCCCAGTCGATCTTAATATTTAATTAAGGAAGTCAACTATTTGATACTTTCTAGGTTGGACAGCAGGTAGAGACTGATGTCTGGACTTTGAAATCGGATTATATTCGAGTCGATTGACGCAAATCTATCCCACCCGAAAATGAGATTTAGCTTTACAATGGGAAACAATAAGTGATGTAAACCAAATAGGGTATCGTGCTCGATCGAACCCCAAAATATTGGTGGGAGTACTTGTTTAGGCTTGATTATTCTTGGAGTAAGTTATCTGATGGGCTATCTCGAAAAAGTATTAGAAAAACTGAAGCAGTGGGCTGGTAAACTAATCGAAGTGTTGCTAGGCCCAGAAATGCAACCGGAACCAGAACTAATTCCCATCCCTGTGGACGATAGACTGCGCAGATCCAGGTAGTCACAAAGACTTAATATATTATGGCGATCGTTGATGTGGCTACTCCAAGTGAGAGTCACGAGTTCAGTGTGCTAGTTCTACACGGGCCAAATCTCAACTTATTGGGATTGCGGGAACCAGGAATTTATGGCGCGGCAACTTTAGCTCAAATCGATGCTCGACTAGTCGAGTTGGGTAAATCGCTAAACGTCAGGGTTCAATCTTTCCAATCGAATCATGAAGGTGTTCTCGTCGATACTATCCATGCGGCGCGAGATACTCATCACGGAATTGTAATCAATGCCGGAGCCTACACTCACACGAGTATTGCAATTCGCGATGCGATATCTGCCGTCCAACTCCCGACGGTGGAAGTGCATCTAAGCAACATTTACAAGCGCGAAGAATTTCGCCACCATTCCCACCTAGCATCGATTGCAGTAGGTCAGGTTAGCGGTTTTGGAGCTAGTAGTTATTATTTAGGTTTGCAAGCACTTGTCGCTCATTTAGAGGGATAGAATCAGATGTACCAGATCCCCGACTTCTTCGAGAAGTCGGGGATCTATCACCTAAATGCTATCAACTGAAACAGTCCGCCGAGTTTCGGCTGAAATCCTCGCAGCATCAGCCACTCGTAGAGTACCCAGACTTGCCGCAGGCATCACATAATTAGGTTTACCATCGAGTAAGTGATCTAGCACCAGTTCCAGATCCTTAGCAAATAAACCCTTTCGCGCACCGAGATCCAATGGTGTAGAACTTCCGTCCTGAATTAATACCCCCTCATCACCATCAAATATTAACGCCCCGTTTTCCCCATGCACCTCAAACTTGCGGGAATTTTGCCATAAACCTTCGCCCTTACCATAAACAACCTCGCCAATCGCGCTACTATTTTTGAACCGGAATTGAGCAGTACAGAGACAAGTTTGATAGTAGTCACCCACACCGCCCCAATATTGATTATTGCAACTGATACTATCGATCGATCCAAATAAGTCAGTGAAGCGATGCAGCCGAGAAAGTGCCGCACTTAGGGGAAATCCAAACTCAGAGCGATGGAAAGTCCATTTTCGAGGTACAGGACGCTGAGTAACGATCGTGCTGTAGCGAGCGTAATAGACCTCACCGAGATGATGCAACTGTTCGCGCATCGTCTGATGAAGTCCGCCGAGGAGTTCGATATGCTCGACGTGGAGTAATACTTTTTTAGCCTTAGCTAGTTCGATAATTTCGGCAGCTTCAGGGGAATTGAGCGCGAGGGGATATTCTACTATTGTATGCTTTCCAGCCTCGATCGCCGCGCGGACAATTTCGCCATGATCGCCATTAATCGTGGCGACAATGACCAAATCGATATCTGGCATCTGTAATAATGACTGCCAATCGTTGACAGCTAAAGCATTAAACCCCTCTGCAAATTCTACCGTTCGATCGGGAGTGCGTCCAGCTACCGCGACTACATGAGTGCGGCTTTCGGCAGTGATATTTTGAGCGCGGACTTTAGCTGCAAATCCTGTGCCTATCACCCCAACGCGGATCGGGAGATTAATTTCTCCATAACTAGTGATTTTAGACATAAGATTTTCTAATATTATAAACCGATCCAACTGACAACGAAACCGAACGTTGGAAAATATTATAACTGCTGTTCTAGTCTAATATTCGATCGACTAAGTAGCTGCCCTAGACTGCCTTAAAGCATTGACAGATAAAAATTTCAGCCAATTTGGAATCATTTACCTGATGTGGAGATATAAGTAATTAGGATGAATCCCCGCAATTCGATTACGAATACCATTGGACTTTAGAGATACTTATGGATACAGATGGGGGGTTTTTCCCTTAGTATTCAAATAGAGCTGAAAATTACTGCGATTAGTTGGGCAATCCTGCGACTCGTGGTTGATGACAGGTCTAGGTGGACAAACCCTTCTGAATCCAGATGAATTTGTCCGTATCCGCCATTTTTACGCGAAATAGAGAGGAATTAATCCAACATGGCAACTTATAAAGTTACCTTAATCAACGAAGCTGAAGGTCTAAACACAACTATCGACGTTGCTGACGATACTTATATTTTAGACGCAGCAGAAGAGCAAGGCATCGACCTACCTTATTCCTGCCGTGCAGGTGCTTGTTCTACCTGTGCTGGTAAAATCACTGCTGGTGAAATCGATCAATCCGATCAATCTTTCTTAGATGATGACCAAATCGAAGCAGGTTATGTTCTAACTTGTGTTGCTTATCCTAAGTCCAACTGTACTATTATGACTCACCAAGAAGAACAACTCTACTAAGTGTAGAATTTGTCCTTGGAGTTAAAAATTTAGGAGCACGAAATCTGATTTCGCGCTCCTATCTTTTTGGAACTTTATCACCAGTTACCATTAGAGGGTTCGATCGAAGGTGCTAAAGCGGCTTTCCAGTCTGATTAAGAGATAGACTATTGTTATCGAGCAGTTAATCAAAGTCCATCATTCAATCATTCTAATCAAAGTTCAGACAACAGCTATTAATTAAAGCTATAAATAGATTGAAGTTTTAATTGTGAACTGAGACTAGATGGTAGTTGAGACTTAGGGTGATTTTGTCGATCGAGTTGCATTTGCAATCCCGTTAGGGGATCTTGTCCATTTGCTACCAAAAATTCTAACTGATTAATACTGGGCATGATCGCGATCGCATCCAAGATTTTGCTGACTGCTTGAACGTAGGGATGATTGGGATCTCGATACCAACCTTCGACAGCTAAGTTGGCTTGATCGAATCCGAGGTGAAAGACGAGGGAAGGATTCTCAAATAATGCCGTACCGAGGGGTCTAGCTTCCTCTTTAAGCAGGAGGTTATGGGTTTGGGCGAGGTGACGGAGTTTATCTAATCGATCGTACCTTGCTGACACATCTAGGGGGTCTTGGTTCCAGGTAATTCCGACGGTGACGAGGTAGGTTTGGAGCAACATATGACCGAGTTTCTCGGCTTTGGTAGCGAGATAGTCGTTATTGTAGTCATTGGCTTCGATTAGTAATGGTACTCGATCGACCATTTCTAGTCCATAGCCTTTGAGTCCAGCAATTTTGCGCGGGTTGTTGGTAATCAGGCGAATTTTGCTGATGCCTAAATCGTTTAAAACCTGCGCTCCGACACCATAATTACGGAGATCTGCGGGGAAGCCGAGGCGGTTGTTTGCTTCGACGGTATCTAATCCCATATCTTGGAGAGAATAGGCTTTGAGCTTGTTAATTAATCCAATTCCCCGCCCTTCTTGGCGCAGGTAGACAACTACTCCCGCGCCAGCATTTTCAATCATTTTCAGTGCGGCTTGAAGCTGCATCCGACAGTCGCAGCGGAGGGAGCCGAGGGCATCGCCTGTCAAGCATTCGGAGTGCATCCTTACCATGACGGGTTTACCGACGAAATCAGCGGGGTTTCCTTTGACGATGGCGACGGTTTCGGTTTGATCTAATAAATTTCGATAGCCGTAGATCTGAAACTGTCCAAATTGGCTGGGGAGTTTGGTAATTGCTTCGCGATGGACGAATCTATCGTGTTGAAGACGATAACTAATTAAATCGGCGATGCTGATGATTTTGAGGCTATGGGTTTGAGCGTAGGTAATTAAATCATTGAGTCGCGCCATCGAGCCATCGGGATTTTGAATCTCACAGATTACGCCTGCGGGAGCTAAACCAGCTAACCGAGCTAAGTCTACGGCGGCTTCCGTATGTCCAGCGCGTTTTAATACACCACCTGATTGGGCGCGGAGGGGGAAAATATGACCAGGACGACGAAGATCGGACGGTTCGGTGTTAGGATCGATCGCGAGTAAAATGGTACGGGTGCGATCGTCTGCGGATATTCCGGTAGTAACTCCAGTCTTGGGGCTAGCATCGATGCTGACAGTAAAAGCGGTTTGATTAGGATCGGTATTATTCGTCACCATCAATGGTAAATCTAAACGATCGAGTCTGTCACCCGTCATCGCCAGACAAATTAAACCTCTGGCGTTGACAGCCATGAAATTAATATTAGCAGCAGTCACATTCGCCGCTGCACAGATTAGATCTCCCTCATTCTCTCGATTCTCATCATCTACCACCACGACCATTTTACCCGCTGCAAAGTCTATCAGGGCGGTATCGATCGAATCAAACTTAAAATTGGTTGGGTCAGTAGAAGAAGTTGCTATCACAGATCGGTAAAATGTTGGTAAACTAATAGTCCATCAAAGCAAGTCAAAATTCAAAACTTTAGCAAGGGTGGGTATGTAGGTCAGAAATTTCCCTATTGCCACATCGCCGGATTCAAGCTTGAACTAGTTTGCATTTGTCACCATCAAAAATTATGGTGCTAACTCTTTCTTATTATATAGGTCATAACATTCATGGGTGAGCAGAACCGCCTTCAAGTTGGGATCGTCGGTGCTTCGGGTTATGGCGGTGTGCAGTTAATCCGCTTGTTGCAAGATCATCCGGCGATCGAAATTGCCTATCTCGGTGGATCCAGTAGTGCGGGCAAAAAGTTCGCAGATCTCTATCCACATCTCGCTCACGCCGTGAATTTAGGCATCGAACCGATCGATGTCGATGTGATCGCTTCTCGCTGTCAGGCGGTCTTTTTAGCCCTTCCTAATGGGTTAGCCTGTGAACTCGCGCCCAAATTAATCGCCAAAGGTTGTAGCGTTTTAGACTTATCCGCCGACTATAGATTCTCAGATTTAGACGTATATACCCAATGGTATAAGATCCCGAGAGTCGATCGGGAAACCGCCGCCCAAGCTGTCTACGGTTTACCCGAACTCTATCGCGCCAAACTCAAAAATGCCAAGCTCGTCGGCTGTCCTGGTTGCTATCCCACAGCTAGCCTCCTCGCCCTCTCCCCCTTGCTCAAGCAAGGTTTAATCGACGCAGACACCGCCATCATCGATGCCAAATCCGGCACCTCCGGCGGTGGTAGACAAGCCAAAACCCATCTATTATTAGCCGAAGCCGATAACAGTCTCACCGCCTACAGCGTCGCCGGACATCGCCACACGCCCGAAATCGAGCAAATCTGTAGCGATCTCGCCAGTCATGAAGTCAAAGTCCAATTTACCCCTCACCTGATCCCAATGGTGCGCGGTATCCTCAGCACCGTCTACGCGACCATCCGCGACCCTGGTTTAGTCACCGAGGACTTAATTACCATTTACAAGTCTTTCTATCGCTCCTCGCCCTTTGTGCGGATCTTAGACGGGGGCGTTTATCCCCACACAAAATGGGCAGCAGGGACAAATATGTGCTACATCGGCTTAGAAGTCGATGCGCGGACTGGGCGAGTAATTGTGATTTCAGCGATCGACAATCTGATCAAAGGTCAAGCCGGACAAGCAATCCAATGTCTCAATGCGATGATGGGTTGGGATGAAACACTCGGATTACCACAATTGAGCTTCTATCCCTAGATTCGATCGATCCTCCCAGAAATCCCGTCCTCTCAGGAGAGGATGGAATTTTTTATTAGCAGATAGGATATACTTGGGATAAACTTAATTATATATATGCCTAACATCATCAATAAGTGGGGCAATAGTCTGGGCGTGAGGATTCCTCAAACAGTCGCAAATGAGCTAGGACTCAAAATCGGCACGATAGTTAATGTTGAAGTAGTTAACGGAACAGCGGTTATTTCCCCGATTAGAAAGAAGTACACGCTTGAAGAATTATTGGCTGGCGTTACTCCTGAACTAGTTGGCGGGGAGTATGATTGGGGTCAGCCTGTTGGTGGGGAAGTATGGTAAATCAATATATTCCCCACAGGGGCGATATTGTTAAGTTAAGCTTAGATCCGACATTGGGGCGTGAGCAAGCAGGTTATCGCCCTGCGCTAATTGTTACCACTAAACAATTTAATCAAGCGACAAGACTGGCATTAGTCTGTCCCATCACCAGCAAGATCAAAGGCTTTGACTTAGAGGTAGTTCTACCTGAGGGTTTAATAACTAGTGGTGCTGTATTGACTTTCCAAGTTAAAACAATCGATTGGTTTGAGCGTCAGATTAGGTACGTTGAGTCTCTACCAGAAGAGGTAATCGAGGAAGTGATGTCTAAACTACAAGTTTTATTAAGTTGACTGAAATTCGATTAGTAGTGCCAGCAAAATCCCCGACTTCTTGAAAAAGTCGGGGATCTGTCCACACCAAAAACCCCCTGACTATAATAGTCAGGGGGTTTTAAATACTCTCTAAATCAAGCAGGTATTAACCGTTGATGGAAGGAGCAGTCAAAGCAACAGGAGTAGACTCACCAGCAGCTAAGTCAAGTGGGAAGTTGTGTGCATTTCTTTCGTGCATTACTTCCATACCGAGGTTAGCACGGTTGATGATGTC
>JANYDE010000095.1 GCA_025359915.1 Chamaesiphon sp. 336R_metabinner_41
ATCTGAGGAATCAATAGTAGACTGACTAGAAGCAAGATCTTTAGACATTGGCGCACACCTGAATATATTCAGCTATTCTCTCCTGTCTTCCTTCTCAGAAATCTGTGTCCTACGATACTTTCTGAGATGCGCTTACCCTGGATATCGCTCAAGCTAAACTAAGACATACAGAACAACAAAGGAGTTCTCAAAGCTTAATCAAGGGTGGAAATATTGCTGTTCTAAAAACAGACCAACAACTTAAAGAAATTGACAGTCAAATTGTCACTTTGAGAGCCGAGATCGATCTCGATCGATCTCAAAATGCTTTTCTAACTAGACAACTAAGTCGATATATCATTAAAGCCAATTCAGATGGCACAATTTTTGAATTGCCGATCGATCGAGAAGGAGCTGTAGTCCAGCCCAAGCAATTAATTGCGGAAATTGCTTCTAATGTTAATGGACTAGTATTCAAGGGCGAAATTGCTGCCACTCAAAGCGAATCTTTGCGATCTACTCGTCTTCAAAAAGATGTCAAACTTAAATTCGACGAATTTCCCTTTGAAAGTTATGATGTCGTCAAAGGTAAACTCGCCTGGATGGCACCTAACTCTAAACTCACACCCGTAGCTCAAGGAACACCAATTGCTAGCTATGATATAGAGGTTAAACTCGGTCAATCTTGCGTCAAGCATGAAGGTAATTGTATCCCTTTTAAATCAGGTCAACCAGCAACCGCTGAAATCGTCATTCGCAATCGACGAGTTATTGATTTTATTCTCGATCCATTTACAAAATTAAGGGATGGTAATAATTAGATAGGAGATGGGAGCGTAAATTTAGTAACCTAGAGCGAGAAAAATGATTGCAAGTATTAATACAAATGGCAAAACTAGTAATGCGGAGATTAGAGATCGAGATTTAGTCCAAGAGTCTAGATTTTCTGGCAAAATTCCCGAACTAATTGAGGGCATCCTTCGGCGTAAAATTATTCACGAACAAGTATTAAAAACTGGTATCAATGCAACTGAACAAGAGATCCAAGCTGCCGCTGATAAATTTCGGATTGATAACAAATTAGAGAGTATTGAAACTACGAATAACTGGTTGTAAGATCGACATATTTCTTGTGATGATTTTGAACAAATTATCACGCAAAATCTGCTAACTAGTAAACTCGCCGAACATTTATTTGGAGATCGAGTCGAACAGCATTTTCACAAAAATTTTCTCGATTATAACGCGGCAATCCTCTATGAGGTAATTTTCAAAGATCGCGATTTAGCGATGGAAATTTTTTATGCTCTCCAAGAAGGCGATATCAGCTTCGCTGATGTGGTACGCCAATATATTTTGGATCCAGAACTCAGACGATGTGGGGGCTATATTGGCAAGAAAGGACGCAAACAACTTCGTCCCGAAATTTCAGCAGCAATATTCGCCGCCAAACCACCCCAATTAATCAAACCCATCGTCACGGCGGTGGGGGTTCATTTGATTCAATTAGCCGAAATCATCGAACCAAAATTAGATGAGCAGCTACATCAACAGATTTTAACAGAAATGTTCGATCGATGGTTGACCGCAAAAATTGCCGAAATTGCTCCTCAAACATCGATTGAGATTTAGTGGTTTAGTGGTTTAGTGGTTTAGTTGTTTAGTGAACAGATACAGGGAATATCGATCGGTTATAATAAATAAAGATAAGCGTAAATAATCGATACTCGATGGTCAGCATTTATGGCTAAATGGGATCCAAGCAGATTTTTCAATACCGTGGGCTATTTTGGGGCGATTCCCATTTTTAGCGATGTGCAACGTTGGCTGACGGGTGAATCAAAGGATCGATTTGCATTCTGCAACGCTACGCGAACGATCACTGATGGAGGGAGAGCTTTGGGTGTAGTTTTGGTGATTGGTGCGAGCGGTGAAATTGGACAGTTGGTTGTCGGACAATTATTAAAAAGCGGTTATCGAATTAGAGCAGCAATTTCAGATTTGAGCTTGACACCGTTTAGTGTACCTGCAAATGTTGAGTTTGTGCAGGTCGATGTTAATAGTTTAAATCTATCGGATCAGATTATGACTGGGGTTCGTTCGATTATTATTTGCCCAGATCCGCAGGGTTCTCTATCTACAGCAGCTTTAAACAATTTAGCTGCGGCTGCGCGGACTTATTTACCGACAGCTACTCAATCAGGATTGTTTGATTTTACACAGCCAAATTCCAATCTTCAGGCGACATGGGGAGCTGTAGATGATGTGGTGATGGGTGGTGTGAGTGAAAGTGGAATTCGGATGTCTGAAGGTGGTGCAATTTTTGGGGGGAATGTTTCTACAGATAATTCTGGTGGATTTGCATCGGTGCGTACCCGTAATTTCGATCCGAGTTTGAATTTAATTAACTATCAAGGCATCGAGCTAAAAGTCAAAGGTGACGGACAAAGATATAAATTCTTTATTCGGACTGAAGCGAAATGGGATGGAGTTGGATATGCTTATCCATTTGATACTATTGCCAATCAATGGACGACAATTCAGATTCCATTTTCAGATTTAGTACCAATATTTCGAGCTAAAACAGTTAGTGAAGCTGCGCCAATCGATCCTACCCAAATTTGTTCGTTTCAATTGATGCTCAGTAAGTTTGAATACGATAAAGCCTTAAATCCTCGCTTTACTCCAGGTTTATTCTCACTCCAAATAGAATCAATTACTGCTTATGGTGGAAAAAATGTACCGCAATTAGTCATTGTCAATTCGATACCACTTCCAGCCGATTTAGTCCCAAATCTTCAGGCTACTAAGCTACCATACTCGATCGTGCAAACTGTAAATTTAGACATCAAAATGGGATCCATGATTGCCGTTAAAGCCCTCACCCAACCAGAAGCCGTCGGACAAATATTTGGTAATTGATCATTAATTTCCTAGATCTAGTCATTGAAACAATCTGCATGGGAGTTGCGTCGAAGATGATTGACTGTCAGACAACGACGATTGCTCAGATCGGAAGATCCAGAGCAAAGTATAATCGATCGAGGAACTAGCAGTAGTGACCCAAATAATAGCGCGGGATGTTGATATCATGAAACTAAGCAGAATTAATCCTAGAGTCATCGCCATATTGTGTGCAACGAGTCTCGCCATTGGGATAGCCACACCACCTGCTAAATCTACGCCCACTAAAACTCCCGCACCCGCAAAAGTTGTCTCACCGACAAAAACTACCGCGCCAACTCCAGCGACTCCTGCCAATATCCCTACCTACAATCCGCCAGCTTCCAAAACGTTCAATGGTCCCCCGCTGGTTGCTGTACCGACGCTAACAGCCGCCACACTCAAAAACTTTACCAATCTCTATGGTGAGGTACTAGCGGTCAAATTTACCCCTAATCAGCAGCAAAAAATTCAGCAGCGGTTGAGTAGAGAATGGATGACTAATTTGGGGCTGCGAAACACCGTGCTCCAAACCATTGCACTTGAACCGAAAATCCAAAAAGGGACTCCAGCCGAGCGCAGCCAACTTCAATCGACATTAGTTGGAAATCTGCGTCAACAGGTACTCGATGGCGATACCGATGCACTCTGGTTGGTATCTTTTTATGATGCTTCGCCCAAAAATTGGTTAGCACAGGGGAAACCACCATTAACCCAAATGACTACCGATATGAGTGCTGAGGCACTATGTTTTATGATCAATGAAGTGATGGGCAAATTAGTCGCTACACCCGATAGTAAACTAAAAAATGCGATTGCGACTAAACTCACTGCTGAATATGCCAAAATCCCCGCTGATACCAAGCAGGAACTATCTAGACTACCGACAGCTTGGCTGACATTTAAAAATACCGAATGGGTGCAGCGCGGCGATGATTTTCGCGAACAAATGCGGATTCACTGGGGACAAAATCTCGAAGCTTATATTCCTGAACTCAAAGCCATCAGTAAACTCCGACGCGATCGATTAGCGATGCTTAAAGCCGATCCTAACATTCAATGGGGTCGAATGAACTCGATCCAGCGTCAAGGTGCTTTGCAAAAGTCGGAACTAGATTTCCAGAATAATGTTCGGACTTTGGCGCAAGCAAAGACAATCCAGATTAGTAACTATATTAATACAATGGAGGTCGCTAGTTCGATCGGCAATTCACCAACTCGCTATCCATTGAGATTGAAAATAAAATAGTTTAGTTGGATAGACAATACCTGAATTGTAATTAGTGGGCAGTACCCAGCCTACAAAGTATTCTACTAATTGCTTGTTAATTAATAATTATTCCTTAATTATTAATTATTAATTATTAATTATTACTTAAATCTAAATGCGTATTCTTGTTACTGGTGCGAGTGGATGTGTCGGACATTATGTGAGTGAAACACTGATCCAAAATACCGATCATGAACTGTTTTTATTCGTCCGTAATCCGGCTAAACTAACTGTAGATATCGCCGCACGTCCTGGTATTCATGTGATCGCCGCAGACATGATGGAAATCGAACAGCAAGCGGAATTACTCAAAACAATTAACGTTGCAGTCCTCACCGCCGCAGGTTGGGGTGGACAAGAAGCATTTGATATTAATTATACCAAAACTCACATCTTATTCGATCTACTCGATCCCAAAGTCTGCGAACAAGTTATCTATTTCTCAACAGCTAGCGTACTCGACAGGTCCGGTCAATTATTAGCAGAAGCAGGTACAATCGGTACAGACTATATCATGTCGAAACATCAGTGTTTAGACAAACTTACAAAAGCAGCAAATGCACCAGATAAAAACGATTCTATCGCTCCAAAAATTACCACAGTTTTTCCAACGCTAGTACTCGGTGGCGACGAAACAAAACCCTATTCTTTTCTCTCTGCTGACTTACCAATCGTCACCAAATATGTGGGGTTGTTGCAATTTTTCACTGCTGATATGAGCTTTAACTTTATTCATGCCAAAGATATCGCCGAAGTCATCAGACACCTGATTGCTCATCCCGAAATTAGCGATAAATTTAATCGACGAATCGTCTTGGGAAATAAAGTAATTAGCGGTGATGATGGTATCAAAGAAATTTGTGGTTACTTTGGCAAGAAAAGTCTATTCCAGATTGACCTATCAAATACAATTGCTAATTTCTTTATCAAAGTATTCAAAATTCAAATGGCAGAATGGGATAGATTCTGTCTGAATTATCGTCATCTCAGTCATGCAAATGCAGTTAATCCAGCTACGTTTGGATTGACTAATTATGCCCCAACAATCTCAGATATTTTTCGTCTGCGTGGAATTTGATTAAGTAATAAGTAATAGCTCATCTAATGTGGATCGATTTGGTTTGTGAGTAACCTTTCGATTTTAGTGATCGTTTCAGATTGAGCTTGAATTAATAGATAAAGATCGGCGATCTCTTTGTCCTTGAGAGCATCTAGTTTTTCGTGGAGCAATTCGATTTCCATTTCTGCTTTAACATCACAATCTAAATCCTGTTGAGCATTTTCTCGATCGATCGTTGATTGTCGATTTTGACTCATCAAGATAAATGGAGTTGCATATGCTGCTTGAAAACTCAATGCGAGATTAAGCAAAATAAACGGATATGGATCCCAATGCACGATCAAAGCGGTAATATTGAGGATAATCCAAATTGTTAATAAGCAACTTTGGATAATGATAAATCGCCAGGAGCCAACTACCGCTGTAACTGTATCGGCAATTTTATCTCCCCTAGAAGAATACCTCGGAATAGTCGATCTCGCAGGTTTAATCGATCGCAAATATGATAGACGTTCTAAATCTGCTGCGCTAATTTGTGGTGGTTTAATAACTGGCTGTGAATCCATAAATACGATCTTTCATTACTGCGATATCCCCGACTTCTCAAAGAAGTCGGGGATATGTCCTAACTAGTCTAGCTGATTGACGGACAAATCTTTTTTCGGTAGGTTGGGTTGAAGAATGAAACCCAACATTTCTAGGTGTTTGTACTATTTCAATCCCCAGTATTGAATGCGCTGCTGGAGCCAGCCATCAGCTTGCCAACTGGCTAAAGATCGATCGACTAATTGACGCAAAGGATCGTATGGAAATCCCTTGGGCATCACAATCCCCAAGGCTTCTGTCGATAACTTATCTGGCAACAGGTGATAGCTAGCATCGGTTTTAAGCCAGCCAATTAGCAAACTCCGGTCTGCGGCTACTGCGCTGACTTTGCCTGTTCTGAGCAACTCCTGAGCTTGCTGGTAGCTATTTACGCCGACTAACTTTGCTTGAGGGATAATATATTGCAGCGTCCCGATCGTGGTAGAATTATTTAATATCGCTATTTTCTTGCCTACTAGGTCACTATTTTTTGTGATGTTAGCTTGCTTGGTAATTATCGCCGTTCCATCTAGATAATAGTAGCGACTAAAATCGACTACTCTCGATCGAGTTGCCGTAATTGTGACTCTGGCAATTGTCAGATCGGCAGTACCTTCGATGGCTACTTTCAGTCGATCTTGATTGGCTACGGGTAAGAGTTGAATCGAATCATTATTTCCAAATATTTCTGTAGCTAGTTTACGGGCGATATCTATTTCCAATCCCTGTAAATTGCCCGCCTCATCTCGGAATCCGAGTAGAGGTACATTGTCTTTGACTGCAACGATTAATTTCTTTCGCTGCTGGATTTCTTTGAGCGTGCCAGCTTGAGCTATTGTTTGCCAGTTACCAGTACTTACGATCAGTGACAAAGCGAAGAATAAAGACTTGAATCGATTCGATTTTGCTTTATTCTTCATTGCTAGTCGATTTTAGTCAATAGTGATCGGAGAAAATGGTGCGTTACGGCTAACGCCTAACACACCCTACAAATCGATCTATGCTGTTGCTGCTGCGGCGGCTAATTTAATTACCGCTTCAAAACTAGCAGGATCGAGAATAGCGATTTGAGCGAGCATCTTCCGATTGAGTTGGATGTCAGCTTTCTTCATATTGCCAATCAATTGACTGTAGCTCATGCCATGTTGACGAGAAGCTGCATTGATCCGGGCAATCCACAGGCGGCGGAAGTCGCGTTTTTTCTTCTTCCGATCCCGATAGGCATTCCGCAATGCCTTCATTACTTGTTGGTTAGCAATCCGGTATAGCTTAGAGTGAGAACCTCTAAAACCTTTAGCTAACTTAAGAATCTTATTGCGGTGCTTCCGCGCCACGTTACCGCGCTTTACCCGAGTCATAGTTTAAATGATGTAGTTGGTGATTAAAATTGCTCTACGGCATTGTAGATAGCTAGTGATGAAACTTACTATCGTCAGTCCTCAAGCTACCAGTCTGAAATAATGTAATTATCGCAGGCGACAATTACAAGTAGGGGAGCATCCCGCGCACTCTGAGCACATCAGTCTCGTCAACGGCTGTAGCCTTGGAAAGGCTGCGACGACGATCTGCGTTTTTGTGTTCGAGCAAGTGGCTCTTGAACGCCTTGCGACGCATGATTTTACCAGTGCCGCTGGCGCGAAAACGCTTCGCTGCTGCTTTGCGGCTTTTAAGTTTCGGCATTGGAATAAATTTGTTTAGACACAATTTATGATTGTACTCGATCGAGAGGGTAAATGGATAGAGGGGGGAAAGGGGGAGACGGGATGACTGGGCAGCGAGTAAATTATCGATCGAGTGTGAATTTTCCGATCGAAGCTGGGAAAGATAAATAGAGAGGAAATGTATCCATTAAATCAACACTCTCTATTTTCAACTAATCCAAGCCCACTAAGCCATGAGTTCGAGCCATGAATCAAGGTTCTATCAGCTTTGCTGAGACAGAAAGAACATTAAACCCCATTAAGTTATTAGAACAGTTAGCTAGTTCCCAAGCTAAAGGTTGTTTGCGCATTACGTCTGATGACATTGTGTGGCTACTGTACTTTTATGAAGGTAAACTATTTTACGCCAATCACTCCCTCGAACCAATTGAGCGGCTCGAACAGCATCTGCGTCGAATTAGCCCCCTCGTCTTAGCCAATCAGGTTTATACCGATTTGCGAGAACAGTTGAAGGATGCTAATTTGGAGGCGGCTTATCCCAGTCTAGATTACCAGGCAATTCGCTGGCTGATCGCCCAAGGGCATATCACCGAGCAGACTGCGGGTACGCTAGTCAAGAGCATTACCAAGGAGGTACTTCAGTCTTATCTATTGATTGCTGAAGGTACGAGCGAATTGGTAGCGAGGGAGACAGCATTCCCGATTTGGTGGAGTGGCAATTTCTTATTTGTCACCAAAGAGTGTCAAACAGAATTGCAAGCTTGGCAAGCATTACAACCAGCGATTCAATCACCTTATCAACGTCCTTATTTGATGAATGTCGAGCATCCATTGCTCACACCAGATGTCAAGGCAAAGCTGAGTAAAATTCTGATTGGATTTAGCTTTAGACAATTGTCTTTGCTCCTCAAACAAGACGAACTTACGGTTGCAAATAATCTCCATCGATTGATTAGTAATCAGATTGTCGGATTGCGTCCAGCGCAGCCACCATTCGATCGACTACACAAACTTTATGCAATCGGAGCGGATAAGGATCGCTTTGATGAAAAAGAGCAATCAGTCACAGATGCATTCGCGGCTGTTAGTACGACAGGTGGTCTTTCGGCAGGTGAAGAAACAGAGCAAGCTACCTACAAAATTGCTTGTGTGGATGATAGTCCGACAATTTTGCGAGAAATAAATCGCTTTTTAGACGGTCAAAGTTTCAAGGTATTTCCGATTGTCGATTCGGGTACAGCATTGATGAAGATCATTCGGATAAATCCCGATATTATCTTACTAGATGTGGGAATGCCAACGATCGATGGTTATAAATTGTGTTCAATGTTGCGCAAACATCCTGCTTTTAAAAAGACTCCAATTGTGATGGTGACAGGCAATACGGGAATTATCGACAGGGCTAAAGCAAAAATGGCTGGTTCGACTGACTATATGACCAAACCTTTTACCCAAACAGGTTTGATCGAGATGGTATCCAGACATTTGATGGCAGAAAATAATTAGGAAATTAGGAAAAATAGCACCAATGGTTAAGATTTTAGTAGTTGAAGACACCCCATCTGAGATGCAATTAATGACTCTCTATCTTAAGGATAATGGTTATCAGGTAATCTCTACCAATAATGCCAAGGACGGATTGAGTTTAGTTGACAAGGAAAATCCTGATATCGTTATTACTGATGTGGTAATGGAAGGCATGAATGGCTTTGAATTTTGTAGAACTTTGAAAAAGAATCCTAACACCGAAAAAATTCCGGTGATTGCCTGCACCTCTCGCAATCAAGATCTCGATAAATTGTGGGGCAAAAAGCAAGGCGTAGATGTCTATGTCACCAAGCCCTATTCCCAGGAGGATATTATTAATGCGGTTAAATCAGTTAGTTAATTAGTTGATAGTTGATAGTTGATAGTTGATAGCTATAAATTAAACTTCTGAATATTTATCGATCGACCCCCTCCCCCCTCCCCCCTCCCCCCTATTCAAATGAATAGCACCGCAACACCAACAAAACGCACCGCCAAAACTACTGGCGAGATGTTTTTACGACTCCAATTGGACGATCAAACTACCGCAGTTGTACCGATGTTACAAATTCAGGAAGCGATCGTTTTACCTGCGGGGAGAGTTTCGGTAGTGCCGAATCTGCCCTCGCCAGTAATGGGTTTATTCAACCGTCGTAGCAGCTTATTATGGTTAGTCGATCTACCCGAAATTATGGGTTTAGCACCGATCGATCGACATACAAATAGTTACGATTTAGCATTGATTAAAGTCGATGAAACAGCTTTGGCTGTAGCAGTTCGATCGATCCTCGGTGTCATCCGGTTTGAAGCAGCAGAAATCTCCTCATCATTAGACAATTTCAATCCAGCTTTTATCCCCTACCTCAGCGGCTGGATCTCGCGGGAACAAGAATCAATCTTAGTCCTCAATCCTGCGGCAATTATCAATGCCCAAATTCTAAATAATTAATAAGCAATTTGTATTAAATAGAGCAATTTTTCAGATTTAAAAAATTCATATAAAAATTTCCATTCCCGCTCAACCTCCTCGTAAATCCGAGTCGATTGGACGACGCACTAACCCCCTTTGCCCTTTCCCCTTTCCCCCCCATCGCATCTACCACCATGAATCAAACTCAATTAAACGGTCCCAACAGCAACCAAGCTGCACTAACAAACACTCTACCTAACTCCATATCTAAATGGAGTAAGTTGAGTCTCAAAACAAAGGGAACCCTCATCGCTACCCTGCTTGGACTGACACCACTAGTAGCAATTGGAACACTGACTTATTTCCAGATTAACAACACACTCAGAGAGCAGATTGTTGCCGCTCAAAAAACTCGCGCCGAGCAGATTGCTGATAAATTTAACCGCTTTATCTTTGAGCGGAATGGTGACGTAGAAATCATCGCAGCTCAACCTTTTTTCACTGATTCAAAGGTAGCTGCAATTACTTCACAAGAAGCTAAATCTAATTTGTTGAATCAATATGTGAGTAGCTATCAAGTATACGATAGTATTGCAGTTTTTGATCTCAAAGGTACGTTGATTGCCCAAAGCAATGGAGAATCATTAACCAAAATTAACCACTTTAATCGTAAGTATTTTCAGGATGTTTTAAGAACTGGTAAAACAGTAATTTCTGCACCAGAAGCCAGTAAATATACTGGCAAACTCTCCGTATTTTTTGCTGCACCAGTTCGAGATACTACCACGAATCAAATGATCGGTGTGGTTCGGACCAGAACACCAGTCGATCGATTAGAAGTCCCGCTCAAAATTTTCCAATCTAAGCATGAAGACTACCATATTTCCGATCGACGGACTGGTAAAGTATTTATTAGTTCAAATAATGACTATGCTGATAAAGCAGAAGATGCTGATCTCATTAAAGCACGGGAAAAAGGCGGACTGGTCGAGCATCAAGTCAAGTTCAACGGCAAAGCTTCTGGCAACGCCAATGACCACGGCGATCACGTCGAACTAATGACTGCTGCGCCCTTTGGCAAGATCGACGGGATGCAACAGTTACCGTGGACGGTAGTAACGGTGATCGATGAAGAGACTGCTTACGCGACATTGAGTGGACTACTACTGACGATTTTAGCTGGAGCAGGTTTAACTGGCTTATTTACCATCGCATTAGCAACTCTACTCGCCAATCAAGCAACAAAACCGATTGAAGCAGCAGCTCAAGCCGTAGAAAAAATCGGTCAAGGCGACTTTAACAATCGCGTTGAAGTCAATAGTGAAGATGAAATCGGTAAATTGGGCGGCAACATCAACTTGATGGCGAGCCAGATTCAAGGACTATTGCTCGAACAATCCGAACAAACCAAGCGGACAGACTTGTACGCTGAAATCTCGCGCGCGCGGACAGCCGAAGATCTCAAATCGCCATTGTCCCAAGTCTTAGTCGAAGCCCGCCAAATCCTCCAAGCAGATCGATTAGTCGTCTATCGATTCATGGCAGACAATCGTGGTCATATTGCGGGTGAATCCTATGGATCTGGCGGTACCAGCTCGATGGCGGAACAAGTCAATGACCCCTGTATTCCCGAAGAATTACTCGCCGCCTATGCCAAAGGACGGACGACTGCCAATGATAATATGGCTGATACCAATTATCATGCCGATCACTACAGCTTATTGACCCGACTCAATATTAAAGCCAATCTGATTGTCCCGATCGTTCAAAATGGTAACTTACTAGGATTATTAATCGCTCACCATTGCCAGAACGCTCATGCTTGGCAAGAATGGGAAACGATTTATCTGACCAAATTTGCCGAACAAATCGGGATTTCCCTCAGTGGTTTCACCATCTCCGAACGCGGACAACTCGACGCTAGCAGACAAAGAGATAAAGCCGTCCGCGAGCAATTATTATCGGCGATTTCCCGCGCTCAAACCAGTCAAGATATGACTGCTCCGCTAGCCTCTATCCTCGAAGAAGGTCGGGCAAAACTGGCAGCCGATCGAATTGTCGTTTATCGCTTTTTACCTACCGACGGCGGTCATATCGTCGGAGAATCAGTTTTACCAGGGTTTGCAAGTGCCTTAGACAGTCGGATTGAAGCTGCTTGTATTCCCGATCCTGTCATGGATGCATACAGCAAAGGTTTCACTGTGGCAAACGATGATATCCGCACAACTGAAGATCATCCCAATCACCTGGCATTGCAGACCAAATTGCAAGTCAAATCCAATCTATTTGTGCCGCTATTGCAAGGTACGAATGTAATTGGATTGCTGGTTGCGCACCACTGTAGCAATATTCATCACTGGGAAGAGTCGGAAATTAATTATCTAACTGAGTTTTCACAGCCAATTGCCTTGTCAATGGGTAGTTTTGCCGCTACTGAGCGGAGCCAATACGAAGCCGAACAGTCGCGCCAACGTGCGGAAGGATCGCGGAAAGAAAACGAAAATCGTCAAAAAGAACTGCTCCGGTTATTGACCGAAATTGAAGGCGCGTCCGATGGTGACTTGACAGTTCGCTCCGAAATCAGCGATGGTGAAATCGCGATCGTCGGTGACTTCTTCAACGCCATTATCGAAAGTCTCCGCGATATTGTAACTACCGTAAAAACAGCGGCTGGGAAAGTAAACGGCTCCGTCGGTGAAAACGAATCAGAAGTTCGCCTCCTAACGGATGCTGCTACCAAGCAAGCAGACCAGATTCAGCAGACATTGACCAAAATCGAAAAAGTTACGATGTCGATCGAATCAGTAGCCACAGATGCCCGTCTAGCGGCAAATGTAGCAACATCTGCGGCATCCACCGCCGAAGTTGGCGGTCAAGCAATGGAACGCACGGTTCAAAGTATCATCAACTTGCGCGAAACCCTATCGGAAACAGCCAAGAAAGTAAAACGCTTGGGTGAATCCTCTCAACAGATTTCCAAAGTAACCGGACTGATCGAACAAATCGCCCTCCAAACCAATTTACTGGCAATCAACGCCAGTATTGAAGCAGCTCGTGCTGGGGAAGAAGGACGCGGTTTCGCCGTCGTAGCCGAGGAAGTTGGAGAACTAGCCGCCCAATCAGCCGCAGCAACCAAGGAAATCGAAAAAATCGTCGAAACCATTCAACGAGAAACCAGCGCGGTAGCTCAAGCAATGGAACTCAGTACTACCCAGGTCGTCGAAGGTACCCAATCTGTCGAACAAACCAAAACCAGTTTGAAACAGATTATCGCCCTCTCCAATCAAATGGATACATTCCTCCAATCGATTTCCATCGCGACAATCGATCAAGTAGCCACTTCCCAAGCCGTCAAGGTAGATATGGCAGCAGTCGCCCTGATTTCCGAGCAAACTTCCGACTCCTCCAAGCAAGTATCCACCTCACTCCAGCAGACAGTAACCATCGCTCAAGCACTTCAGGCTTCGGTAGGTAAGTTTAAAGTTGATGATCGGAATTAGAGGGTAGATGGGAGATGGGAGATGGGAGAAAAGACGAAGAAGATGTAAGAGAAGAAGATCTGTTTTTACTCCCCATACTTCCCGATCCCTCCGATCTCCCATCTCCCATCTCCGATCTCCAATCCCTCCAATCCCTCCGATCTCCCATCTCCCATCTCCCATCTCCCATCTCATCATGATTACTTCAGATCAAGAACAACAAGTCAAACTCCAATTTTTGGACGAAGCGACAGATTATTTAGATACTCTCGAATCGGGACTGCTGGGACTGGGTGCTGGTAAAGTTGCCGACAAGCAGTTGGATGCTCTCCTGCGTGCGGCGCACTCCATCAAAGGTGGTGCGGCGATGATGGGATATACGACCCTGGCGAGATTAGGGCATCATCTCGAAGATTATTTCAAGATTATTCAGTATGGCAAAGCCGCGCCGCCAGATGGTCAAATCGAGCAACTATTGCTCGGTACCGTCGATAAATTGCGGCAGATTGTCGTCCTCAATCGGCAGGGTTCGGATGCGGATGAGGCTTGGTTAGAAGAGCGAGTAAATCCACTCTTTGCTCAGTTGCGCGAGCGGTTGGGCGAGTTTAATCCTGAGGATGAAGCTAATATGTTAGCGTCAGAATCGGGTGAAGATATTCTGACTTTTCTATTTGAGTCAGAAGTCGAACGCTCCCTCACTCAATTGGAATCATCGTCTAGTGGTGAAAGTTCAACCAGTTTATATGACGATTTGGTCGTTGCTGCCGAAGAATTGGGCGGTTTAGCCGAAATGCTCGAACTACCAGCAATGGGAGATTTGTGTCATTCGGTGGTGGCACATCTGACTGCTCAACCACATCAAGTTCGATCGATTGCTGCTCTAGCATTAATCGCATGGCGACGCACTCAAGCGATGGTTTTAATCGGTCAAATGGCCAATTTACCCACCGAAATCGAGTTACCTGGTTCGGGAATCATCAAACCAGATCGATCGACGCAAGTCCAAGGTCGGAGTAATATTGAACCAGAATCCTTGGATGAACCGCTCGACTCCTTCGAGATTGGTGGATCTATGTTCGCCGAGAGCGGCAACGCCTTTCTCCTCACTGACCCATTTGCGACTAGTGAATCGATAGATCTCGATCTGCCGATCTCTGAACCATTCGACATCGATGCACCAATCGATCTCCAAGATCTGATTGCGGAAGATGCCTTCACCTTTAATGACACAGACCTATCGGGATTCCCAGCAACTACTGCTGCGATCTTTGGTGATGTACAACTGGGTGACTATGAGTCAGCCACCTTGGCAGATCCCTTTGCAGGCTTTGATTTCCCAGAAATGCCACCGCTGTCAACGATCACCGCTAGCGATGAACTAGAGGAATCAATCACTTACGCACAACCTTTCGATGAGATAGATCTCCAAAATTCGATCGTAACTGAACCAGACAAATCGGAAGAATCAGACGAATCAGAAATCATCAACGGTTTTGAAAGATTAGATCTGACTGGCGATCTCGGTCTTGACACCGAAGATCGGGAACTATTTTCAGGTTTATCTGTTGCCCTTCCTGATGTTGGCATCCAATCTAGTGTGCTAACCACATCCACTGGATTCAAACTAAGTTCTGAGCCAGCTATCGATTACCTCGCCCAAGAAGCAAACGATCTTTTTGCCGCACTGGATGCAGCACCAGAAGTCATTGACGACCACCACAACCACAACAATTCGAGCGCAGCTACTCCCACATCTACCACTCAAGTTGCCGAACAAACGATTCGGGTTGCAACCAAACAACTAGCAGAAATTAGCGACTTATTTGGCGAACTGACGATCGATCGCAATGGACTAACTATTTACTTACAAGGATTGCGCCAATTAGTTGTCAATCTTCACCTCAAAGTCAAACAATTAGAACAATTTAACATCAATCTTCACGATGCCTATGATAGTGCGATCGGTGAAAAAGAGCCAGAGGCAGATGGTAATATAATTCAGCTCGATCCCAATGGCACCAAAGATTTTACCAGTGAATTAGATATCTTGGAATTCGATCGATATAGCGATCTCCACATCCTCTCCCAAGAGGTGATGGATACCGTCGTCCAAATCGAAGAACTGACCACAGATATCGATCTCCAGCTCAATGATGCCGAGCGCACCAGCCGCGACCTCAATCGTACCGCCAATCAACTCCAAACAGGCTTGGCACAAGTCCGAATGCGTCCGGTTTCCGAACTATTCAATCGCTTTCCCAGAGCCATTCGCAACCTGTCGATCGAGCACTCCAAACCGATCGATCTCCAGCTCAAAGGCGGCAGTACCCTGATCGAGCGCACCGTGCTCGAAGCTCTCAACGATCCCTTAATGCACCTTGTCCGCAATGCCTTCGATCACGGGATCGAACCCAGCGCAGTCCGCCGTGCGAATGGCAAATCAGACACCGGGACAATCCAAATCAGTGCCAGTCATCGCGGGAATCAAACCGTGATCACCATCAAAGACGATGGTGGCGGCATCGATCTCGACAAAATCCGCGCCAAAGTCAAGAAAATGGGCATGGACGATCGCGAAATCGCCAACTTCAAAGATAGCGAACTGATCGATCTGATTTTTGAACCAGGCTTTAGTACCGCAGCCAAAGTCACCGATCTCTCTGGACGTGGTGTCGGCATGGATGTCGTCCGTACCAACATTCGCGATTTACGCGGTGATATCTCCGTCGATACCAAATTGGGCATCGGTAGTACCTTTACTATCACCGTCCCCTTCACCCTCTCCGTCGTCCGCGTCCTCCTCGTCGAAGTCAACGGGATGTGGCTGGCGATTTCCAGCAACATTGTCGAAGAAATCATCCTACTCAATCCTGACCAAATCTTCACTACTGGCGGACAAAAGATGCTCCAGTGGGACGATTTCAGCCTGCGGTTGATTCAACCCGCACAGTACTTGCGTCTCCCCGATGCCACCACCCAACCAGCCACATCCAACCAGCCTACCATCAACTGTCCAACAGTATTGATGGTCGATCGAGGACAGGATATCGTTGCCTTGGAAATCGATAAATTCTGGGGTGAACAAGAAGTCGCCGTTCGTCAACCCCTGGGTAACATTAAAATGCCTCCAGGCCTTACTGGTTGCACGATCCTTGGTGATGGACGAATCGTACCACTCCTCGATCCGATCGAATTTATCCGTTGGATTGATGGCGATCTTGCCGTTGCCGATGCAATCAATTCTACCCTCAACTTCCTCCCCGACGAATTCAGCTCGCTAGTAGCCCCTGCCGCGCCGCTCCAACGCCCCCGCGTGCTCGTCGTTGATGATTCGATCAATGTCCGTCGTTTCGTCGCCCTTACTCTCGAAAAAGCGGGTTATCTAGTAGAGCAAGCCAAAGACGGTCAAGAAGCGATCGAAAAACTCCAAGCAGGTCTCCAGACTCAAGCAGTAGTCTGCGATGTGGAAATGCCTCGGATGGACGGTTACGGCTTCCTCGCAACCGTCAAAGGTCTCTCCGACTTCAAAAACATCCCCGTCCTCATGCTCACATCCCGCAGTGGCGACAAGCACCGCAAAATCGCCATGAATCTCGGAGCCAGCGGCTACTTCTCCAAACCATTCCAGGAGCAAGAGTTACTGGCGACGTTGACAGAATTAGTTGGGGTTTGAGTAGGGGATAGGTAATAGGTAATAGGTAACAGCAGTAATTTACGCTCTTTTGATCCAGCAAATAGACTACTCGCCATCACCGTTACACACTGATAACCCATCCACTGTCTTGAAAAGGTGCTTTACTTGGGGAAACCCCAAGACCGCACTTTTCGCTATCCACTATCCACTAGACCTCCTGCGAAAGTAAAAATAGAATCTTTTTCAGTACCGTTTTCATCTATAGTTCCCCCTATTCCCTATTCCCTATCCCCTGACTTTCGCAGGAAGTCTACTGACCATCCTAGATATCTAATTTAACACTAAGAAAAGAGTAGCTCTACTTCAAAATTACATGACGTAGATCCACTCGACTCAAATCGACATCTACTAGAGAGACATCACTCAGATCGGTATTCTCAAAAATTGCGTGAGAGAGCATCACCCCGCGTAAATCCGCTTGAGACAAATTCGCGCCAGTCAGATTCGCACGACTCAAATTCGCACCTGTCAAATTAACTCCAGTCAAATCCGCATAACGCAAATCTGCACCAATGAGATTCACTTGACTGAGATTGGCACCTTGTAAATTAGCCAATCGTAAATCAGCCTTTCTCAACGATGCAGCATGAGCATCTATGCCTGTTAGAGTAGCTCGAATCAAGTTAGCTTCATTCAGATTAGCTGACATCAGACTAGCACTATGGAGATTCGATCGCCACAAGGTTGCTCTAGTCAAAACAGCGGCTGATAAGTTTGCACCCTGCAAATTGGATCCTGATAAATTAGCGTTAGCCAGATGAGACTGACTCAGATTAATCGCCGCTAAACATCTCTCGGTTAAACACGCATCCGATAAATTAGCCAGAATAAAGTCTCGCTCTCCATTGTCATATTGCCTAAGCAACTCATCGGTATTCATTTATTCTCTCCCAGAGACGCGGTGCGTTAGTATCCGCCTTCAAAATTTGTCTGTTCGATCCTGCCGTGACACCGAATGCCCACTAAAATCGAATTTAGATATACTTAACAATTATTCATATTAACTATTGTAACAAAAATTAGATAAAATTGCAAATGGTTTCGATAAGTGGTATTGGATGTCCAAGATCTAACCATTCCGCAAGATCCCCGACTTCTTCAAGAAGCGGCTTCTCCTGTCGGAGAGGCTCCGCCAACGCGCACGCCTTTGTTCCCCGACGGTTTAGCGGCGTTTTTATGTCTAGGGTTCCCCCCGTTGGCGGAGCCTCTCCGACAGGAGATATAAAAAAACGACAAGACAGCGAGACAAGACAGTCGGGGATCTGTCCCCACCAAAAACCCCCCTAACTATCACTAGTCAGGGGGGTTTCTAAACTCTCTAGATCAAGCAGGTATTAACCGTTGATGGAAGGAGCAGTCAAAGCAACAGGAGTAGACTCACCAGCAGCTAAGTCAAGTGGGAAGTTGTGTGCATTTCTTTCGTGCATTACTTCCATACCGAGGTTAGCACGGTTGATGATGTC
>JANYDE010000107.1 GCA_025359915.1 Chamaesiphon sp. 336R_metabinner_41
GACACTTTTTTTGTGATATTTGAGTTTGGATGATTAATAAAAATTATAACTGATGCCGATCGGCTCCTAATTGCTGATGGATTCAATTCGATCGATCGAATTGAATGCCATTTTATTGACTTATTCAGCAAGCCCTAAGTATTCACCAATGCTTTTGAGAGTGTCAGAGTTCCGCCACTGATTGAAGATACCTTGGCATATTCATAACTACCAACGCTACTGCCCATACCACCGCCATAGCTGGACGTATTGCTAAAATCAGTCGTACTACCATCCTGCATCTGAATAATTAGCACCAAATCTCCATCGACAATGGCACTGCCACTGCCAGATTGGACTGTGCCAATTTTGACCGTAGTATCTCCCGCTGATGCTGTTCCAGTACCAGGATAATAAGTATTGACTACACCAATCGGACTCCCCGTTCCATCCTTCCCAGGTGTTCCACAGACTTGGGCTAATAATGATTGTGGTACGATCGAGACCATCACCGTTAGATACAAGATCGCACTATAAATTTCTCCTAGCCGCTTAATCAGAGGATATCTTTGATTCGTTGGGGTGGAAGTAGAAAGTCGATTTTGATTTGGGGAGATTTTCATGTAATTTTCCGACTAACTACGAAGCCGACTTCTGTATCGTTATTGTGCCCATTTGGTCGATCGATCTCGCTAAATCTCTTTCAAATTGAACGATTTGAAGTGACGAACTTTACAAATATTCATCTAAAATCCCCCAAAAAATGGGGATCGAGCTAAGGTGGGGTGAAGCGCAAGCAAACCCTACATCTACAGTATTTTCTATATTTATGTCTCTACAAAGCTTTGGTGTCATCGGTCTAGCTGTCATGGGTGAAAACCTAGCCCTTAACGTTGAGCGCAATGGCTTTCCGATCGCCGTTTACAATCGATCGAGAGATAAGACCGATAAATTCATGGCAACCCGCGCTCAGGGGAAAAACGTCAAAGCCGCATTTACAATTCAAGAATTTTGTGAAGCACTAGAAACACCCCGCAAAATATTGCTGATGGTACAAGCAGGTAAACCCGTCGATGCAGTCATCCAAGAACTCAAACCCTTTCTCTCCAAAGGTGACGTAATCATCGACGGCGGTAACTCCCTATTTGAAGATACTGACAGACGCACCGCCGAACTCGAAGATTCTGGACTCACCTTCATCGGCATGGGAGTCAGTGGTGGCGAAGAAGGCGCACTGAATGGCCCCAGCATGATGCCAGGCGGCTCAGAAGCAGCCTATCGGAACCTCGAACCCATTCTCGTCAAAATCGCCGCTCAGGTAGACGATGGCCCCTGTGTTGCTTACATCGGTAAAGGTGGAGCTGGGCACTATGTCAAAATGGTGCATAACGGGATTGAGTATGGCGACATGCAATTGATTGCCGAAGCTTATGACTTGCTCAAAAATGTCGCTGGTTTGGACGACAAGCAATTGCACGAAGTCTTCACGCAGTGGAACAAAACTGACGAACTTAACTCGTTCTTAATTGAAATCACCGCCGATATCTTCAAATATATCGACCCCGAAACCAACAAACCGCTAGTCGAATTAATCCTCGATGCTGCCGGACAAAAGGGTACCGGACGCTGGACTGTTCAAAGTGCGTTAGAACTGGGTGTCTCGATTCCCACGATTATCGCTGCTGTGAACGCTCGCATTATCTCGTCGATTAAAACCGAACGAGTCGCAGCTTCTCAAGTCCTCACCGGACCAGAAGGCAAGTTTACAGGTGATGTCCAAGTCTTCATTGACCAAGTTCGCGACGCGCTATATTGCTCGAAAATCTGTTCCTACGCTCAAGGGATGGCATTACTAGGAGCAGCTTCCGACGCTTATAAATACGATCTAAATCTCAGCGAAACTGCGCGGATCTGGAAGGGTGGCTGTATTATTCGGGCTGGGTTCTTGAATAAAATTAAGGATGCTTTCAAAACAGATCCAAAATTACCAAACCTACTCCTAGCTGAAGAGTTCCGTCAAACAGTACTCGACAGACAAACGGCATGGCGCGAAGTTATCGCTCAAGCCGCTAAATTGGGGATTCCCGTCCCCGCATTCAGCGCATCCTTAGATTACTTCGATAGCTATCGCCGCGCTAATCTACCCCAGAACCTCACCCAGGCTCAAAGGGACTACTTCGGTGCTCACACTTACAAACGTGTTGATAAGCCAGTCTCCGAAGCATTCCACACTGAGTGGACTAAGTAAGTAGAGGAAGAGGGGAGACTGGGAGACTGGGAGAAAATAGTTACTGATCCCTTTCCCCTTTCCCCTTTCCCCTTTCTTAAAAAAAAACTTCCCCCAACCACTTGACATACCCCTGGAAACAGTGCATAATGGGAAGCGTTGAAGAAATGGGACTGTAGCTCAGTTGGTTAGAGCGCGCGCCTGTCACGCGCGAGGTCGCGGGTTCGAGTCCCGTCAGTCCCGTACATTTCTAGCTTTTGTTCTGTAAAGAGGAAGACTAGGTAAAAATAGAGTAACAGTTTGGTAGGATAGTAGCTAATTTAATAAAAAGCTACTATCTTATTTGGTTTTAGAGGGATATACTGCCCAGAATATCGTGAAGCTTAACCACATTGCCGATTATCGCGATCGAGGGCGCACTAAACTGCGCGGTTTCGACTAGATCGACGATCGTTTCCAATGTAGCAACCAATTCTTGCTGTTTGAGCGTAGTTCCCCAGCGGATGAGGGCAATCGGTGTATTGCTAGCCAATCCAGCCGCAATCAATTCGTGAGCGATCCGATCGAGATTGTGAACGCCCATATACACTACAATGGTTTCAGCACTTTGAGCGATCGCGTTCCAATTGACCCCAGGACGGTATTTACCAGCCATTTCGTGTCCAGTCACGAAAATAACGGAAGAACTATAATTGCGATGGGTGAGGGGGATGCCAGCATAGGCTGGAGCCGCAATGCCAGAGGTAACTCCAGGCACAACTTCGACAGGGACTCCCGCCGTAATCAGATCCTCCATTTCCTCTCCACCACGTCCGAAGATAAATGGATCTCCACCCTTTAATCGCACAACGATGGGATGTTCCTGCGCTTTAGCAATTAATAGTTCAGTGGTTTCATGTTGCAGCAGCGAATGTCTACCCATCCGTTTCCCTGCATTTATTTGTTCAGCATGGGGAGAGATCATCGACAGAATTTCGGCACTAACAAGAGCATCGTAAATTACTACATCGGCAGACTCTAATAAGATCTTACCCTTAACTGTCAACAATCCTGGATCTCCTGGTCCCGCTCCCACTAAATAAACTTTACCAATTGTCTCTCTGTCTGGATTTTGCACTAATTTCTATATCATTTTTTACTTGCTTGAGCAGAGGGTAAGAATTTTACCATTACTACGACATCCCCGACTTTTTCTCTTCTCTGCGAGAGGCTACCGCCAACGAGACGCTACGCGAACAAGAAGTCGGGGATGTGTGCTCGCTCGACACTCCTCCACAGATCCTCAAGATCGAGTCTCCTGTGGAGACTCTACACTAACGATCCTAAGATTTGACTGACCATACTTACCAATTGAGGACTATTACCAATTGGTTCACCTAATTTCAATTGTACCTGTGGATGCTGTACTCTTAGTTCGGAGACTAATTTCTCGATCGAGTCAGTAATTCCGCCTGAAAAGAGGAAGTAAGGTAATATCCCGATTTCCGTTGCACCTGTAGCGACTAATTCAGCCACTCGATCGACTAAGCTAGGATCGATCGACCAATAAGCTGGATCTAAATCCAAATTACTTGCTAATTCTTCGACGCTCTCATTTCCACCTGCTCTCCGACTACCATGAGCCATGATAATACTCTGGCATGGTAATGAAGAACGGTTCTGGGCGAACAAATTTGTGAAATCAGCAGCGGAGCCAAGAAACGGCGCGACTACTAATTTCACCGCCGCGCCAATTTCCGCCTGAGCTAGAGCGACTTCAGCGGGAATATCTTCGATCGCATGTACACCAGGAATCAAAAATAGTGGCAAAATAACCATACGGACAATCCCAACTTCAACACATCTACAGGCAAAAGCACTGATTTGGAGATGTAACGGTTGAGCCGCTAATTCCAGTTGAGCTGTACCGACTAAAATTGGCGATGTCACTGGAGCAACTGCTCCCAAGCACAAATTTAATTGCCGTGCTAATTCAGCCACAGCCGCCTGTGGACGCGGATCGCGACTACCATGAGATACTAGTAAATAAGCGTTGGACAAGTTAGTCAAGGGTAAATAGTGAATAGTGGATAGTAAAAATATATAAATTGTTATTACAAATAATACTGACGCTGATAAATTTCTCGATAGGGTGATTAGACTGAATTCATTCCTTCCGCTCAAACAGCTTAAGGCGTGCTACAGCAACTTGATGGCAGATGAAGTACAGTAGCCGCAGTTAGCAACCTAATTTTACAGGTATTTAAGATTCATTATAGAGAAATCTATTCATCCCCATCCAAATTAATAGTACGGGCTGGAATACTAACTAAATACCCCAAAATCGCATCGCGCCAGGAATTGGATTAGAGATCATTATGATGAGTACTAATAATTAATTAATTAATAATTAATTATTAAATCTACAACAATTTATAAGGACAGGAAAAATGGCAAAGCTTGTAGCAATTGGCGATAGCCTTACTCAAGGATTTCAAAGTGGTGCGATTTTGAAAACAGAGTGGTCATACCCTGCGATGATCGCTCGCGCAATTGGTTTATCGGTTCCCACTGATTTTCGGATTCCGAGCTTTTTCGGGAGCGGATTACCCATAAATATCGAAGAACTGCTACGATTTATGGAAATCGTACTAGGAGATGAGATCTCGACGGATGAGTGGATTTTGCGTTTTCCTTTTCTGGTAGAGCAATTTATTGATGGGGTAGAAGATTTATACGAAAGAGGTAGAGGAAGCAAGCCTTCCGCTTTTAGAGGTCAGTTCCATAATCTTGCTATCTGGGGTTTTAAAGTATTAGACACTTTCAGGATCGATTCTGATTATTGCGATCGAGTAATAGCACAAGGTGAAGGATCGATCGAGGATGATTTTCTGGGTTTACCTAATGCACCGATGTATCGGACTGCTCGGCTAGTATTGAATCCGGCAAAACAGGCAGATCGATCGAGTTGGACTCAGATCGATAATCTTCAAGCAATTAATGATGCAGAAGGAATAGATAATTTAATTATTTGGGTAGGTGCAAATGATTGTCTGGGAACAGTTGCGAGTTTGAGTCTCAAGGAGATGCCATCTACCTTTGATAGTGAAGATCCTCAAGCAAGAGGTAAGTTTAATTTAACTCACCCTGACATTTTCAAGCAAGACTATGCCACTCTCATTTCCAAAGTCAAGGCAGCAATTTCTGCTGATACTCGTGTGTTTATAGGCACAATCCCTTATGTTACTATTCCACCAATTACTCAAGGAATTGGCAAACTTTCAGAAGACAGCAAATACTTCGATTACTATGGAAGATTCTTTGCAAGTGAGCACAATTTTAATCCTTTTTTTAATAGTAAATTGACAGGCGCAGAAATTGAAAAAATCGATGCAAATGTAGATGAATTTAATCAAATCATTCGTAATGAAGTTGCTTCCGCAGGCGATAATTTTCATCTCGTCGATCTGGGTGGAATCTTAGACATTCTCGCAGTTAAACGCAACCATTTAACTAATTCTCCTAATGAACCGCTCAGAGCATATTATCGGTCTTTAGGTATTAATGACCATCCTCTTCTGGGCTTAGATCCTGTTCCCAATGCCCTATTATTCCAAACTCACAATAGCACCCGAAAAAGTGGTGGGCTGTTTAGTTTAGATAGTGTGCATCCCTCAACTATTGGTTATGGTATTGCGGCTGAAGCTTTCTTAAGAAAGATGCAAGAAGTAGGTGTTCCTGATGCTAATCCTGCAAATCTTGACTGGCGGCAAATCATCGCTCAAGATTCTCTGATTCAGTCCCCTCCAGCTTTATGGGATGACATTATTAATGGGGCTGAGACAAATTCAATTCTTTGGGATGTTATTTTCAAGGTTCTTGCTTGATTGACTCATATCTTGCAGTAATGTATAAATACCATTACTGCAGTAACCCGTGGATACCCACAGATCTAGGCTAGTACTAGATTTCATCAATAAAGTAACCAACTCCCAATGAATTACGATTTTAAGGAACTAGCTAAACTCTACAAAGAGACCCTCCTGAATAATGTACTGCCATTTTGGGAGCAACATTCGATCGATTGGGAGCAAGGCGGTTATTTTACTTGTCTCGATCGATCTGGCAAAGTATACGATACAGATAAGTTTATCTGGCTCCAAAATCGGCAGGTGTGGACATTCTCGATGCTATATAACCGCGTAGAGCAGCGGAGTGACTGGCTGAAGATTGCCGGACATGGAGCCAGCTTCCTCGCCGAGCATGGACGCGACGCTCAGGGAAATTGGTATTTTTCACTTGATCGATCTGGACAGCCCCTTGTACAGCCTTATAATATCTTCTCAGACTGTTTTGCGGCGATGGCATTTAGTCAATACGCCCTCGCTGACGGTGAATCTTGGGCGAAAGATGTCGCGCTCCAAGCTTATCAAAATGTGTTGCGGCGCAAAGACGATCCCAAGGGTAGATATAATAAAACATATCCTGGGACTCGATCTCTAAAATCTCTTGCAGTACCGATGATTTTGGCGAACCTGACGCTGGAAATGGCGTGGCTATTGCCCAGTGAGGAATTAGATCGAGTTTTGGATCTGACTGTTACGGAAGTGATGAATGATTTTCTTGACAAAGAGCGCGGCTTGATGTTTGAAAATGTCGCTCCTGATGGTAGTCATGTCGATTGCTTTGAGGGACGTTCGATCAATCCTGGACATGGGATTGAAGCGATGTGGTTTATTATGGATATTGCCAATCGTCGCCAAGATACTGCGACGATTAATCAAGCTGTAGATGTGGTGTTAAATATTCTCAATTTTGCTTGGGATGATCGATATGGGGGGATCTATTACTTCATGGATGCGGACGGACATCCACCCCAACAATTAGAATGGAATCAAAAGCTGTGGTGGGTACATGTGGAAACCCTCGTCGCGCTAGCAATGGGTTATCGATTGACGGGTAGGGAAGAATGTTGGACTTGGTATCAGCGAGTTCATGAATATACCTGGACACATTTTGCAGATCCCGAACATGGTGAGTGGTTTGGCTATCTCGATCGACAAGGCGAAGTATTATTAGATCTCAAAGGTGGTAAATGGAAAGGTTGTTTTCATGTGCCACGAGCGTTGTTAATGTGTTGGCAGGAGTTTGAGCTGTTGGGGCGTTAGTGGTTTAGTTGTACGGATTCCTTTATCGAAGTAGTTGTGAATCATTACTCAATTTCATCAAAAAGAGTAGGGTAAATTCATGAATTTACCCTACTCTTTTCGATACCGAATGATTTAGGTAATACCGAACACAACGACTAAACCTAAGACTGCACCAAAGACAATCAAGGCGTAGAATTGAGCGCGTCCGGTTTCGAGATATTTTAAACCTTCACCGCCGAGCAATGTGGCTAAACCTGTCAGGTTTACCGCACCATCGACGACGCGATAATCTACTTCCATTACCTGACGAGCAACGCGGCGTAAACCGATGACGAAAACATTGTTGTAAATATCATCGATGTACCACTTGTTGAGCGAGAGATTGTAGAGTGCGGGAATCTTGGAAGCGATCGCACTTGGATCGATTTTGCGGCTAAGATACATTAGCGATGCTAAGGTGATGCCGATTAAACCGATACCAACGGAGCTACCCGCCATCAACAAGAATTCATTTAAGTCGAATTCATGAGCATGTTCGGCGACATGTCCGGGTGCGGAAATAAACGCCTCGAAATAGTTATTAAACGGCGTTCCGACTAAACCGATGAGGGCTGAAGGTACCGCGAGAATAACTAGTGGTAAAGTCATGCTCCACGGCGATTCATGAGGATTGGCTGCATGATGATGGGCGTGAGCGTCATCATGACTGTCATGAGCATCATGAGCATCTGCGCCACTGGGACGAGCTGCTGCAAGTAACTGCTGTTGAATCTTTTTATCATTGCCTCGGAAACTGCCCTCAAAGGTCGAGAAATACATGCGGAACATGTAAAACGCAGTTATCCCTGCGGTGGCAAAACTAACCACCCACAAGAGCGGATTTGAGGCATAGGTTGCTCCGAGAATTTCGTCTTTTGACCAAAATCCGGCGAAGGGGGGTATACCTGAAATTGCCAGGGTACCGATAAAGAAGGTACCAGCGGTAATGGGCATGTGTTTACGTAAACCACCCATTAGGCGCATATCCTGTGCGAGGACGGGATTGTGTCCGACTACATCTTCCATCCCGTGGATGACGGAGCCAGAACCAAGGAACATCATCGCTTTGAAGTAGGCGTGAGTCATCAGGTGGAATAAACCAGCGGAGTAAGCACCGACACCCATCGCCATTACCATGTAGCCCAATTGGGACATAGTGGAATAGGCGAGACCTTTTTTGATATCATTTTGGGTAATCGCGATCGATGCTCCCAGAAATGCAGTAATTGCGCCTGTCCACGCGATCGTATCCATCGCGGTTGGGATATGCTCGAACACGGGATACATCCGCGCAATCAGGAATACGCCAGCGGCTACCATTGTCGCAGCGTGGATGAGTGCGGAGATCGGTGTCGGTCCTTCCATTGCATCTGGAAGCCAGACATGGAGCGGGAACTGAGCAGATTTAGCCACAGGTCCCATAAATACTAGGATTGCCAGTAGTGCGGCTAAACCACCACTAATCGCGCCCGAAGCGACTAATTCCTGGAGTCTGTCGCCCATGATTTGGAAGTCAAAACTACCAGTCGCCCAGTAAAGTCCGAGCATCCCTAATAGTAAGCCAAAGTCACCGACGCGGTTGGTCACAAATGCCTTTTGACAAGCATCAGCAGCTCCCTTGCGATCGTACCAGAAACCAATCAACAGGTACGAACACATCCCGACTAATTCCCAGAAGATGTATACCTGAACGAGATTGGGGCTAATGACTAATCCCAACATCGAAGAGCTAAAGAGACTCAAATAGGCATAAAATCGGACATAGCCAGGATCGTGAGACATATACCCATGGGTATAGATCATCACCAACATCGCGACAGTCGTGACGATGACTAACATCAATGATGTCAGATGATCGATCGAGTAACCCATATTCAAATGGAAATTACCCGCAGATGCCCATTCAAACGAATAACTGTAAGTAGGATGTCCCTGAAATTGACTAGCGAGGAGGGCAAAAGATGCAGCCATCGCTGCGCCCATTAGTGAAATAATCAGGACTGCATTTAGTTCGCGCAGTCCATTAGTAAATTTATTTAGCGAAATTAATCCCAATCCGACTAGCATCGCCCCAGCCAGGGGAAACACTGGAATCAACCAGGCATAATCGTATAGTGCTTCCATGTATATGTTGAAATCTAATAATTAAGGATGGATAAACTAGTTGGCGTTAATGGTGGCTGGCATTAAGTCTTCATCTAGTATGCCCCAGTTGACTCGTCACCCTTAACCTAGTTAACGATAAGTTGACATCCATCAGATCGAATTTGCTGTAGGCAATAATACCGATCCTCACCAGTGATATCTTATCTCGATCTAGACGATCTGGGAGCTGGGACTTAATTTTGTGGTGGGTTTCATTCTTCAAACCAACCTACGTATTGACGAGTAATCCCAGCAGTGAATTGACTTTTTGGAGCAATTCAGGAGTACTAAAACCTTTGGTGAGATAGTCATTTGCTCCCAAGCGACGGGCTTCCCTGCCCCATTCTTCGGAAGAGCGCGATGAGACGACGAGGATGGGGATATCGATTTGGGCTTGACGAGCACGATCGATCAGTGTAAAGCCATCCATATTGGGCATCTCTACGTCTGTAATCATCAAATCGGGGTGAGGATTGGATTGGAGCCAATGGAGGGCTTCTAGCCCATCGTTGCAGGTATGGGTGATAAATCCACAGGTATTCAGACTGGCTTCAAACCGTCGGCGCATCAGTGCCGCATCATCGACAATTAGGATAGTCGGAGCCGATGGCTTGACTTGCTCGATCGCGAATGTGCTAGAACTGTAGTACTGATCGCGATCGGTACTAGCTGACAGTCTAGCAGTAAGGGCGATCGGATCGAGAATCGAGATCAAGCGACCATCGGATTGGAGGCTTACGCCTAATAATCCGACGGGAGCAATCAGCGGACTGGGCAAGGGATTGATCAGCAATTCGGCTTGCTCCAATAAGTCGTCGGCAATCGACCAAATCTCGACACCATCAGTACCTTGACGAGTCCGAATGCAAATTGCCGTGTCGGGTAGATCTCGGTGGGCAAACTGCCAATAATTGGCGAGATCGAAACCAGATACTTCATTCCCTTGACTAGTCGTCAGCGTCCAGGCACACATCCCAGCTTGATCATCTGCGGACATTTTAGCGGTGAGCGAACTCAATAAGGCTGTTTCGAGCACTTCTTCGGTGGGGAAAGCAACTGTCCGTTCGCCCAGTTGAAATAGTACGCAGGGGACTAATAGTTGCGGTGCGGGCACTTCGATCGTAAACTTAGTGCCATGCCCGATCGAGGTTTCCAAAATTAATCTACCGCCAATCGTAGCAATCTGGGCAACAACTACATCCATCCCGACACCACGTCCCGACACCTCGCTGACACTGCTACTGGAGCTAAATCCTGGTTGACAGAGAATCGCCAAAAGCTCGCTGTTGGTCAGTTTCTCTAGCTTGGAGACTGTATTCACAATGGGGAAGCCTTTAGATTTGGCAATCTGATAAATCATCTTGGCATCGATACCACCACCATCATCCTCAACTTCCAGCCGATAGAGATTACCCCGTCGATTGAGTGAAACTGAGATAATTCCGCATTCTGATTTACCCGCAGCCAATCGTTGTGTTGCGGTTTCCAAGCCATGATCGTAGGCATTTCGTAACAGGTGGAGCAGAGCTGGTTCTAGTTGTTGAACGATGCCAGCATCTAATTCTACCTGCTCATTTTGAACGATCAATTCTGCTGGTTTGCCGTAGCGGTTGGTGAGATCGCGGAGGATTGCTTTGGCGCGGAGCGTGAGGTTGCGAAATGGGACGAGACGGCTGGTTTCAATCCCATCTTTGAGCCGAAGAATGCTACGATCGAGATCGGCAAGATGGTAGTTATTTTGATAAGTTGCAGTCTCAATTTCTTGACCTAATTCGGACATCCGCAGCATATTTTCCAGCAGTCTGACGATCGTCGTATAGCCTTGGCGATAACGTTCTGTCGTAACATTATTATTAGAATCCTGGTCATCGCTAAGATTGCGCAGCACAGCATAGTTATCTTGGAGTTGGCGCAGTTTGGCGACAAAATGAGAACTCTCTTGTGTCAGCAAACTCAACTGGCTGAGTTGGGCGTTAAGATGGGTGGAGACATTCATCACTGTTCGTGCCGTCAACAGCGTATCGACAACCTGTTGCGCAGATAGATCGAGTCGTTCTAGTGGCACAGGAATAGAGATACCCCGTTTGGCTTCTACTGAAGTGGTAGCGATAGGTGGTAGCGATGGCTGTGCGGGAACTGTCGCGGCAATAGATTTAGATGCCTCGACGATAGGCTGGGAAACCGCTGTCCGATCTTTTTCAATTAAGGAAATTAATTCAAATTCATCTAATTTGGCTAGTTCGTCAAAATCATCGAAATCTTCATCAGCTAAAATCGACCGATCTAGATCTTGAGGCTCTTGCAGAGATGTTGCTAGTAAACCAGAATCTATCGCCAATTCTTCGTCCATCCCAATAGACTCAACATCGCTGTCTTCATCCACGAAGAAATCATCTAAGAAAATAGATAAATCAACATCTTCCTGTAGAGAAATTTCTAGCAGATTGGCACCTTCGCCACCGCCAATCGGTTCGATTTCTACTGCTGAATTTTCAGCAACTGGCAAATTATTTTCCTCATCATCATCATTAGTATCACCAGATTCTATTCTAGATTCATCAACAGAGAATATTTCATCGTCGAAAAAATTATCCAATAAATCGGGCAACTCCCGATCTCCTTCGGCTTCTAGGGCGAGAGGTTCAGCAACTACATCAATACTTTTATCATCAAGTATACTGACTGGCAATGCCTCCCAGTCCAGGAAAGCATCATCGAGTAACTCACAATTGGAATCGATTTTTAACGGCAGAGCCTCAGTAACTGGTGTAATATTTTTCTCGTTAATTGAGACCGATTCTGTAGCAGTTTCATCAACTGAGCATAGATTCTCATCAAAGAAGTTATCTAATAAGTCCGGTAAATCTTCGTTAGATTCAGTTGCTAATATCAGGATTTCAGCAACTGGTGTAATGATTTCATCATTAGTGGCGATCGATCCTGTCGCAGTTTCATTAACTACTAATATTTCCCAATTGAGAAAGGAATCATCAAACAAATTAGATGGATCTGGATCTGAATCAATTTCAGATTCTACAGGGAGAGTTTCAGTAACTGGTGCAATCTTAGCAGCACTTTCTAGTGCATCCAATCGATCGATATCGGCAGAAATAAGCTCACCACTATTTTTGACACAAGCTTTTAATACTTCAAAATATGGCAACCAAACTGCTCGCCACAATTGACTATCAGAAGTGCTAATTAGTCGCTCACAACGGTGGATGAGTACCATCCAATCTGCTGCTAATTCGATTTCGGTACCAATTTGAGTAAGTTGGGCAATCGTGGCTTGAGCTGTCTGAATAATAGGTAATGGAACTGCGCCGCAATCGGGTAAGTTTGCCAATTCCATCTCCAGATCCAAAACCACTAAATCGAAACCCTGTTCGGCAAATTCTTGATGAACTTGCTTCATTTCATCCCAATCTGGCAAATACTCCTTTTTCACCTGAGCATGGAGGATTTGCAGCCGCTGAATCGTTAACTGGACTCGGTTGCCATCATCAACGTTGGCATAGTTGACTGGATCTATTCCAGGATTGGAAATTTCCAAACAACTAGCGAGCAACTCGCCAGCTTCTAATAATATTTGGCTCAATTTGCCATCACTCAACGGCGGTGCTACTTCTAGATAACGCAAATCCGAAAGTAGATCTTCTAACACCATCGCGCTATGCAACATACTATTCGCTTCGACGGTCACCGCACCACCTTTGATGGTGTGAATAGCACGGTAAATCGACTGAATATCACCAATCCACGACTCTGGTATCAATCGTTGGATAATGTCAAAATAAGTTTCTAGTTGTTGCTGGGTATCGATGAGAAACATCTCCCGCAACTCTTGCTGTAATTGCGCTTCGGCTGAATTATCGGGTGTCATCATGATATTTTATGGCACGAGGGGAAAGGGGAAAGGGGAAAGGGGCTAGAGATGATGCGGAGATCTGTACCCCCCCAACCCCCCCTTATAAAGGGGGGGCTTTATTCCCTCCCCTACAAGGGGAGGGTTTCCGGCTCCCCTACAAGGGGAGGCTTCCGGCTCCCTCCCCTTTATAAGGGGAGGGCTGGGGTGGGGTAAAGATCTCCGCCGCAACCCAAATAACTTGTGTGGTAGAGAGGGCTTTCCGGCTCCCTCCCCTTTCCAAGGGGAGGGCTGGGGTGGGGTAAAGATCTCCGCCGCAGCTAGTTCCTAAGCGCGGGGTTGCAACATTGCATATACCGCCTCAGGATTCTTAACGACTGTTGAATCAGCGGGGGGTAAAAATTTGCTAGCTACAACTGGAGTTTCTTGATTTAATTGGAAAAATTCTACTCGGTGGAGGAGATTCTGCGCCAGAGTAGCCATCGATTGGATCTGTTCGCGGGTGACTGTTGCCTTCTGCTCGGTATTTTGAGCGATGATGCCGATCGATTGAATCGCCGTCAGGGTGTCGCTAACCGCACGGATGATCTCTTGACTAGAAGTACTTACTTGTTCGCCGACAATCGCCACCTGATCGGTGATTAGTTGAATATTGGTGAAGGCTTGACGAGACTTGCCCATCTCATTGGTGAATTTTTTGACGAGCTGATTGATATCGGCGATATCTTGATTCAGACCGGAAGTTACAGTTTTAATTTGGTCGGTACGATGTTGTAGTGAGACAAAGCTATTGTTATTGTCTTCGGCTAATTCGTTGACTCGATCGGCAATAGTTTCAAATTCATGTGCTAGACTGGCAAACTGGGCGGGATCTTGCTCCTTCAATGCCCGTGTGGACAGTAGGGACGCGTTCAATGCCAGCACCCTAGTTAAGACAGCTACCCGCTTACGATCCTTGGAAAACTGTGCAGCTAATGCGACGAATTCATTGAGACGTTCTACCCGTCTGACGATCTGCTCTGTCCCCTGTTGGAGTGATTCGATCCCATCTGCCATCGCCCCCATTTCTCGCTGTCCATTGCCGACAGCAGCTTTCGCCAACTGTACCGCATCGGTAGTTGCCAATGCTTGAGCATGGGAATTGGTACTGAGACTATTAACTTCAGCAATTAGCGTTTCGATTTGTTGGATCGATCGAGTTTGGCTCTGAGCTTGACTAGCTGTCTCTACGGCTAATCGCTCCAGTCCATCGGCACTATCGACGACTCGATCGGCACTAGATACTACGACGGTAATCACCTGGTGGAGCGATTCAATCAGGCGATTGAGAGTATCCGCAATCAACCCAGTCGATCGTTCGTTGACATCCGCCTGAATAGTCAGATTGCCATCTTCTAGCAAGCTAACTACATCGAGAATATGACCGATATCTATTTGTAGAGTATCGCTTTCTTGGAAGATTTGCGCCTGTTGGGCAGAGCGCATTTGGGATTCTTGCTGGAGTTCGGTGTTTAGTTCGAGTAGATCCGTTTGGATCGCCTGAAGCGACTGCTGGGATTGTTCTCGATCGAGAAGATAGCTTCTAACTGTCAGAACTACCAACGAGCCAGTTGCTAACAATAAACCCAAGCTGAGTAGTTCTAATAGGATCGCATTCAATAGTTCTTGGCGATCTGCTCGAATTTGGTTTTCAGCAGTTGTTCTAATTTTGGTAACTAGAACATTAAACTCATCAGTATGAACTTGTTTATTTCGTTCATATTCAGGACTTACCAATAGTAGTGACGCTTCTTTTAATTTACCCTGTTTGGTTAATTTAAAAGCTGCATCTTCAATGTCAAATAGCTTTTTACTAGCTGCTTCCAGCTTTGGTGACTTAGCTACATTCTTGGTAAATTCAGCAAAAATTTTATCGAAGTTTGGCGCAGCTTCGTTGTAACGTTTTTCCCACCGCTGTTGTCCAGTATTCGTATACATCAGTGCTGACATCGTGAGCACTTCATCTAAATAAATGACTTTATCATTTAGTTCTTGTTGTCGATCCTGGATCGTGACAGTGGCTTCCAATTGCTGAGAAGTATTCCACACACTCCAAGTTGAAGCTCCTGTCAATCCCAAATTGAGACAAGTCGAGATCGTGATTGTCTTGACTAGATGCCGTTGGAAGAAAGAGCGAAGCTGATTGGCAGCTCTTGGGTTCGGTTTGTCGGTAGCGGCGATCGATTGTCGATCTGGAGCTGATTCGGAATTCATAAATCTTACTTATTAGCTTCAAAAAAATTAAGAGTCACTAAGATTGGGCAGCAAATTCTAAGGTCTTATTCTCAGTGGCGGGGACAGTTGGCAGCTTAAAGATCTGAATGTTTTCGAGTAGATCTGTCGAGAGCATATTTAATTGGTCGCCGAGATTTTGGGCATCCTGAGACTGATGCGAAATTTCTTGACTGAGTGAAGAGATCGATTCGATCGCTACCGTCGTAGAATCCGCCGCTGTCAAAATCCGCTGACTGGCTGTAGATACCAAGCTGCCTGACTCCACGGCTTTGGCTGTCACCGCCTGAACAGTGGCAAATACATCGCTTGCCTGCTTGACACCTTGAGTAAAGGTACTCACCAAACCACCCAACTGCTGGACATCCACGTCTACAGAAGACACCACCTGGTGGATCTGAGCACTACGTTGTTCTAGACTAGTCAAGCCTTCACTGGTTTGTTGGGCTAGTTGACTGACTTGAGTCGCAATCAATTCAAACTCCCGTGCCACACTTGCAAACTGTTTGGGGTCGCGCTGTTCGGCGGCTCTGGCAGCTACCAGGGAAGCATTGAGTGCGAGAATCTGCGTCTGAGTCACGATTTCACCTTGATCCTGAACGAACCTGTCGGTCAAACCGACGAATTCACCTAGGGTTTTAATCTCTTGGACGATTCGATCGCTACCTGCTTGCAAGACATCAATTTCTCGATCGAGACTGGAAATCGTTCCCTGACCATCTGTGACTGAAGACTGGATTGTCTCTAGCGATCGATTAGTGACAACCAACTGCTGGATCGTGTTTTGGGCTGATTGGCTCACATTTCTCATCAATAGCAGCATTTGACTGACTTCCTCAGTTTGTTTACCAGTATTCTGGGTCACTGTCGCTGCTAGCTCTTTTTGGGTTTTACTATTGTCATCAACCCGAACAGCCGCCACCGATACTTGTCGCAACGTTTTGCCCAATGATTCGATCAGTCGATTGATCGTATCGCTGACCAATCCAGTGGCTCGATCGTTGACCTGGGCCTGAATCGTCAGATCCCCAGACTCGATCTCGCTTACTACATCTAGTAAGTCGCTAATATCTTGTTGGAGCTGTTCGTTTTCTTCACGAATAGATTGTGCTTGGATTCTCCGCTCTCTTGACTCATTTTCCAAGCTCATATTCATCCCCATTAGCTCTGCTTGGGATGACTGGAGTGCATCTTGAGCCAACTGTCGATCGCGCACATAGCCTCTGACTAACAATACCGTACCGATACTAGTCGCTGCCAACAAAGCTAAACTAGCAGTTGCTAACGCGATCGACAAATCCAAAGCTATGTGCTGTGCTTGGATTTGACTATTAATATTTTCTTTAATTTTAGTGACAATGGTCTGAGAGCTTTGGATATAGAATTTTTTCTCTCGACTATAGTCTGGACTGAGGACGATCGCCGCCGCTTTTTCCAGTTGTCGAGCTTTGACAAATTTATCCACCCGCTCTTCCATGTCTATGAGTTGTTTCATCGACGTGCTAGCTCGATCGAACACATCTTTAACATCAGCAGTTGCTGCTTGTGATAATTCAGCAGTCGCTTTCTGGAGATCGAACGCATTATTGGCATAGCGTTTTTCCCACAATTTCTGACCGGGTGTAAACAGCATATTTTCCGACATTGCCGAATCCAAATAAGCCATACGACCACTCAAGTCTTGGAGATCGGTCTGTCGTTCCACCGTCACTTTGAGGTTTTGGGAAGCATTCCACACATTCCAAGTTGCAGCTCCGGTCAATCCCAAGTTCAGACAAGCTGATGAGATAATCGCGCTGACCAAATTTGCCCGAACAAACTGCTGGATTTTCTGGAGAGAGCTAGGTAGATTGGTGCTATTCATATCTGAGGTATTTGACTAAATTCGATCTAGTATCGAAAATTTCTTTGTCTATAATTATGATTCCCACTAGAGTCTTTTAGATCGTCAACAGCGCAAATAAAAAAATCCCTCGTTCTTAGTGGGAATTTTCTTGACATATTAATTCGATCGTTCTGTCGTTTGATTAGTTTGAGGTAAGGGAACAATAATAGAGCGCAGAGATTGGGATCGATCTACAAGTTGGATTAAAACAGCGGAGGCTAATTATGGGTAGAGTAGTAGGAAAAGCTTGTGTCGTAACAGGTGCTGGATCGGGGATTGGTAGAGCAATCGCCGAAAGATTGGCAGAAGAAGGGGGAAAAGTACTCTGTGTGGATATCCAGATCGAGTCAGTAACCAAGACAGTGGCGGGAATTATCGCTGCTGGTGGCGTAGCTGAGGCTGTCGAGGCGGATGTTAGCGATCCGGTAAAATCGGCTGCCTTCATTAATCGCTGTGTGGAACTATATGGCAGTATCGATATCTTGATCAACAATGCCGCTGTAAATCTGCCAGGTATTTTTCATGAAGTTACCAATGAGGTAATCGATCGAACTTTCGATGTGAATATTAAAGGCCCAATGTATAGCACTCGTGCCGCAATTCCACATATGCTGCGTCAGTCTGGGGGATCGATTGTCAATATCGCCAGTGTGAATGCATTAATTGCCGAGCAGTTTTTGACGGTCTATGCTGCATCAAAAGGAGCAGTTGCCATGCTCACAAAAGGAATTGCGGTGGATTATGCTAAACAGGGCATCCGCTGCAACTGTATTTGTCCAGGGTGGGTTGATACCCCCATTAATTATGCTCACGCAGAGATGCTCGGCGGACTAGCCAAAATTTATGCCTCGATCGATGACTTTCAGCCAATTGGTCGTCCTGGCGAACCTCGTGAAATTGCCCATTTAGCTTTATTTTTGGCATCAGATGAGGCATCTTTCTTAACTGGATCGATTATCACCGCAGATGGTGGCATGACCGCAAAATAGTTTCCAGATCGATAATATAGCAGTCGCAAAGGTAGTTAGGACATTTGAGAAGCTAGATCCCCGACTTCTCCGAGAAGTCGGGGATCTGATATGTCCTAACTTGCTCTCAGAGCTACCTGTGCTGAAGGCTTGGAATGTTGGCGATTTTCCAGAAAACCACTCTGGATAAAATATGAGAAATAAGTATCCAGCAGATCGGCATTGAGATGAGGACAACTAATCCCAGATCCAACTAGACCAGAGATCGTATTTCCACAATCGACCTGATCTAGAGTCAGCACTTCCAAATAATTGGAGTAAGCTGCACTTGGATTGGTGAGGAGTGGAATCAACGAATTTAAGGCATTTTCTTGATTCAGATGCTGTTTTACCAACATTTTTAGCCATTGGTCATATTCGATCGATTGAATTTGATAACCATGCGATCGAATCTGTTGCACCAATCGCTCTAACGACACTGCCTGAGGGTTGGTCAAATGAAATTCTTTGCCCCAAGATGACGGCTGATGAGCTAATTGAACGATCGCTCGGCTGACATAATCCACAGGGGTTAGATGCATTGGTAGTGCTAGCTTAGGAGCACTTTTCAACTGAATTAATCCCTTAATTAGTCTACCGATCTGATCTTCGGTATTGGATACCCCAGTTTGACTATCACCGATAATCATCCCTGGTCGGTAGATACAGGTGGGGATACCGCGTTCGCGAGCAGTCTTGACCAGCTTCTCGGCAACCCACTTACTCTGAGCATAACCGCTTTCTGGCTGGCAACTCATCGCAAAATCATCCTGCTCTGAGAGTACTTCTAGCTGGGCATGATAAGCCGACTGAAAGACATCGAGAGTAGAGATAAAATGCACAGGTTTTACTTTGACTTGACTGGCGAGTCTCAATATTTCCTGCGTTCCGAGGACATTTGTATCTCGCAATGCTGCATAGGGATAAATCAAGTTCACAAATGCCCCATTGTGGTAGATCAGATCGATCTGACTTGCTAGCTGCCGAAACTCCGGTTTGGACATCCCAAATAGCGGCTGTGACAGATCTCCCTGTACGACAATCACTCGGCTACTTTGAGCAGCATTAATTAGTGAGTATCGCGCTAGATTTTGTTGCAATTTATGCTTGCCAACGGTGATGTTGGGACAACGAATCATGCAATAAATATCGGCTTGAGTAGACTTCAAGAGTTGATCGAGTAGAAAAGCACCTAAAAATCCAGTTGCTCCAGTCAGTAAGATCTTGTGGGGTTCGCCAATAACACGAATACAATCGGGATCTAGCACAATACTCGGATCTAACATCGCATCGTGCTGTAAGTCAACTGGCTGAGGTCGATCGATCACAACGGGGTACATTCCAAGCTCGATCTGGGCATCAGCGGCTAAACTGTCAAGTCCAACTATGTGTAGAGGTTGATAATTAGCACTCTTGCACAACTTCAAAAAGCTGGCTACCTCAATATCAATAAATCGAGCGATTCCATCAATGGTTGGCGATTCAAAGAAACGACTCAATGGTAACTTCACCTGAAAAACTTCTTCCAATTGGAAGACCATTTTTGCAACAAATAAAGAGTGTCCACCTAAGTCAAAAAAGTTATCGTGAATACCAATAGATTGAATATCCAAGATCTGACTCCAGATCTGTACCAATTTTTGCTCGGTAGGATTGCGTGGGGCAACAAATACCTGTTCTAGCGGTGGTCTTTCTTGACTTGGAGCTGGTAGTGCCCGCCTGTCGATTTTGCCATTTGGGGTAAGTGGCATCGAATCCATCATCACAAAGGTCGCTGGCACCATATATTCTGGCAATTTCTCTTTGAGATAACCTCGCAGCTTAAAACCTAAATTGGTGTTAGTTTTGCTGACGATATAAGCTACCAATCGTTTTTCCCCAGCACTATCCTCTCGAACAATTACCGCAGCCTCTAGAACGTCAGGATACTGACTGAGTGCTGCATCAATGTCGCCAAGTTCGATCCGATAGCCCCGAATTTTCACTTGGTGGTCAGCTCTTCCCATGTACTGAATATTTCCATCTGGTAACAGACGTGCCAAATCGCCAGTTTTATAGAGACGAGCACCTGGCTTGCTGCTAAATGGATCGGGAATAAATCGTTCTGCGGTCATTTCTGGTTGATTGAGGTAGCCTCGTGCCAATCCATCTCCGCCAATATAGACTTCCCCTTGTTGACCTGGAACAGCCTGGATTAAAGGATCTTCTTTGCGTCTACACTGTCCCGTAATCATGTAAATCTGTGTATTAGCAACTGGATGACCGATGGGAATTGCTTCGGTACCAGGCTGCACTTGATAAATAGCGGAATAGACAGTAGTTTCTGTCGGACCATACATATTCCACAGCGAGGCACAACGTTCTAATAATCGATCAGCTAAGTTCCGTGTCATGGCTTCCCCACCACAGATAATTTTAAGTTGCGGATCTCCTTGCCAGCCTGTTGCTAGCAGCAGTCGCCAAGTTGCAGGTGTTGCCTGCATTACTGTTGTCGCAGATTTTGCCATTGCTTGGGCGAGAAGTACCCCGTCAGATACTTCTCGATCGCTTGCCATGATGATTTGAGCACCAACACTTAGCGGTAAAAATAGTTCGGGAATTGACATATCAAAGGAAATCGTAATCACTGCCAAAATCTTGTCTTGGGCAGTCAATCCAGGTTCCAATCGCATGGATTCGAGTAAGTTGACAACAGTACCGTGGAGAACTTGTACCCCTTTTGGCTTCCCAGTAGACCCTGAGGTGTAAATTGTGTAGGCGACATGATCGGCGGTTACATCACTGATGGGGTTTTCAGAGCTATACCGATCGATTGTTTCCCATTCTTGCTCTAGGACGATAATCCGAGCAGCATTTTGGGGTAGATTAGCAACTTGAGCTTGCTTGGCGATCGTAATTGGTAATTCAGAATCTTTGATTGTTAATGCTATTCGATCGGCTGGATAGCTAGGATCGAGGGGAATATATCCGCCACCCGCTTTCAGAATAGCCAATAGTACTACCACCATCTCGATCGACCGTTCGATACAAACTCCTACGAGTGTCTCTGGCTGTACGCCTAAGGATTGGAGATAATGCGCGAATTGATTCGCTTTTTGGTTTAATTCTTTGTATGTTAATTTTCGATCTTCAAATACGATCGCGATCGCATCAGGAGTTTGCAAAGATTGACTCTCAAACATCTGATGTATTAGACAAAAAGACTGTGTAGCTATCATTTACTTCCTTTACAAATAATGTTTTATATATCTATCTAGAACATTATCCACAGACTAAGCAAATGAATCAGGACAAATAGACGAATATTTTTAAATTATCTATTTGACAGGGCTGAGACTCTTAATCCATCAAAAAACTGCCAACATTGACATGCTAGCAGTTGAGTAATAGTTTGTTGTACATTGGAGTTGAAAAGGTGATAAATATAAGCCGATCAATCTACAAAGATTTAATTAAAGATCCGTCAATTAATTTAGTAGCATCTCCAATGTCTTTGATCTTCCCACTATCTACGAGGATTTTGGCCGCCGATCTCAAACTACTTTCCAAATTCAAAGGATTGCTAGGATTAAAGGCAACTATTTTATTTTCAGTAATATCTAATTTGTAAAGTTTAGGACGCTGAATGACCATTTCTGCGACGCTTAAATCCAGCCATTTTGCCGTCAGATCATTAGCTTCTTGTTGATTCGTTGTGATCCACTTGTTCCCTTTGTCGATCGCTCTGAGATAAGCCAATACATCATTACGCCGTTCCTCAATTACCTTGGCATGAGCAACGATCGAGTTAGCAATAATGCTGGTGCCTTTAGGTGAAAATAGTTGTTTGGCATCTTTTCTCGCTTTAAGTGCTTTGGTGATAAATGGATCGTATGTTGCAACAGCATCGACCTTGCCAGCCATAAATGCCTTTGCTCCTTCTTCTCCTGATAAAGAAACAATTTGAACATCTTTTTCTGTTAAGCCCCCACGCTTGAGAAATTCTCCCAAAAACACAATTTCAAAAGGTACATCTTCCCGTGCAATTTTTTTACCTTTGAGATCTTCTGGCTTGAGAATCTTGTTGCTACTCAAAATACCATCTAATTCACCAGAGTAATCTGTAACCATGATGATTTTGATATTAGGCACTTTTGCTGTGAGACTAAACAGATCTGCACCGACAATGGCCGCTAGATCCAGTTTACCCGCTAGCAGTGCATCATTTACCTCTGTAGGTGATTTGAAAACCGTTTGCTCGACTTCAATGCCTTCTGCGGCAAAGAATTTTTGGAGATTGGCGATGTATAATCCTTCCCATCCCAGCCATTGGACTAGACCAACTCTCAATGGTTTCAGACCTTTGCTAGTTGTGGTATTGGTACCTGGATCATTGTTTGATTGGACACAACTGCTAAACAGACTGGTACCTACAGCACCCAATCCAAATAAAGCAGATGATTTAATTAGGGTTCTTCTACGCATGATAGTTAGTTTCTATAATTTAGTTATTTACCGACCAATAGTGTGGTTTCCAGAGGCTCGTTGGTACCAATGAAGATCGCATCATCACCATCTCCCCAGCACAGTGAGTAACAAATAAATTGCTGGGCAACTCCGCACGGGTAGTACTACCGATCGCTCGATCGACAATGATCCCGACATTTTCCAACTGTCCAGCAGCTTCATTGAGCCGGACTACCATCAATCGCGCTGGCAACGAAAACTGTTCTAGTTCCAGCAACCGAGCAGCAGCTAGTAATGGTGTCATCAGACCGTTGTAGTTGGCGATTCCGACTAGCAATGAGTCATAGAATGGTAAATCGAGGATTTGAGATCGATCGATCCGCAGAATTTCGGCGACCCAAGTTGCCGGAAACACCAAGGTATAATCTTCGATCTGAGTTAAGATAAACCGATCTGCTAGCAATGTTTGCTCGGCAATTGGTGGGGTGAGGTCGGTAATAGTCATATGGAGAGGAGGGGGGCTTTTGCTCCCTCCCCTTTACAAGGGGCAGGGCTGATCTATCGGGTAGAGAAAAATCTGAAATCCACCTGTAGGTTGGGTTGAACGAATGTGTTGGCGTAGCCTCTCGTTCCGAGAAAACCCAACATCTGCACAATCGATTGTTGAGTGTGTTGGGTTTTCTCGTTCCGTTCACGTTGGCGAAG
>JANYDE010000122.1 GCA_025359915.1 Chamaesiphon sp. 336R_metabinner_41
GACACTTTTTTTGTGATATTTGAGTTTGGATGATTAATAAAAATTATAACTGATGCCGATCGGCTCCTAATTGCTGATGGATTCAATTCGATCGATCGAATTGAATGCCATTTTATTGACTTATTCAGCAAGCCCTAGTTATGAAAAGTAAAAATCATCCTCTAATTCAGCAATAAAAAAAGCTTACTCTGGTCGATCGACCAGAGTAAACTTCGTTGGTATATTCAAAAAGATGCGGATAAAAGGACTTGAACCTTCACTTCTTGCGAAACCAGTACCTAAAACTGGCGCGTCTACCAATTCCGCCATATCCGCGCAATGAATCTAACTATAGCATAAGCGATCGGTTAAAGTAAAATAATTTATTGCCACCCATGAAAAATCCTGAATCTACACCCATCCTCGCTGCCATCGGGGACTTAATCGATGTTGTCGCCAAGTTGCGAGATCCTGATGGGGGGTGTCCTTGGGATTTGGCGCAGACACCGGAGAGTTTGACCCCTTATATCGTTGAGGAGGCTTATGAGGCGGTACACGCGATTAGAGGTGGCGATCAAGTCGCAATTATCTCGGAGTTGGGGGACTTATTATTGCAGGTGGTTTTACAGGCGCAATTAGCGAGTGAGGCGGGGGGTTTTACGCTGGAGGAGGTGGCGCAGGGAATTAGTGAGAAGTTAATTCGCCGTCATCCCCACGTATTTGGGGATGTAAAAGTGACGGATGTGGCGGAGGTAAAGGCAAATTGGGAGCAGATTAAATCGATCGAGAAAGGCAATCCGACGGCATCATTTAGCGATAAGCTCAGTAGCTATGCGGAAAAATTACCACCTCTGACAGCAGCGGCGAAAATATCCGAGCGAGCTGCCTCTGTGGGGTTTGAATGGGAAAGTGTCGATGGGGTATGGGCAAAGTTCGAGGAGGAATTGGGCGAGTTTAAGGAAGCACTCGCTACTCCCGATATCGCCCATCAAGAATCTGAATTAGGCGACTTATTATTTACCGTCATCAATCTGGCTCGGTGGTATAAACTCGATCCAGATCGGGGATTGAGTGGTACGAATCAAAGATTTATCGATCGAATCCAACAGATGGAAAAATATACAGATCGTCCACTGACTGATTATACGATCGTTGAATTAGAATCGCTCTGGCAACAAGCAAAGCAAAGGTTAGCCGCAAGTTGAATATAGTGCGTTGCTGAATTTAGGAACAATTTTAAGTCCAAGAAAATCTCTAAAATTTAGGGTAGGGGCAATTCATGAATTGCCCCTACCCTAAATTTTAGTACCCTTGATTTTTAAAAATTCTGGTGTTTGCTCTATCGCAATAATCAAAAGAATGGTTGGCGAGACAAGCACCGATCCTCATCTAGTAAACCATTCACTATCCACCATCCACCAATCTAAAAGACTTGTTCTACACCAGAGATTTCAGGAATCATATCGCATAATTTGCGTTCGATGCCCATTTTGAGCGTCATTGTCGAACTAGGGCAAGATCCGCAGGCACCTTGAAGGCGGAGTTTGACGATCGGACCGTCGATTTCAACTAATTCTACATTACCACCGTCAGCCATTAGATAAGGGCGGAGAGTATCGAGGACGGTTTCGACGTTGACGGGAGTAAGTGTTAAAGATTCAGACATAGTTTACTTAACCAAATTGAGAATTTTAATCGATCGCCTCTCGATCGTAACCGATCCTGGGCGTTATTTCAGGTGCGGATCCTTCGCCGCAATTTCGGTTAATTTCTCCCGAATAATGGCAAAAGCCAGCCCGCGATGACTGATACTGCGTTTAACTTCTACCGACATTTCGGCGAATGCAAGTTGTTTTTGGGGAACATAAAAAATCGGATCGTAACCAAACCCATCCACCCCACGCGCAGCAGTGAGAATTTCACCCCGACAAATTCCTTCAGCTTGTGCAGCAATCGTACCATCTGGGCGAGCAACAGCAACAGCACAGACAAATTGCGCCTGTCGTTGGGATGGCTCTGGAAAACCACTTAATTCTGTTAACATTCGATCGATCCGTTCTTTATCGCTATTTGCATACCGTGCCGAGTAAATTCCAGGTGCGCCATCGAGAGCATCTACTGCTAAACCAGAATCATCAGCTATCGCCCAGCAATTCAAGGCGATCGCCACCTCTGAGGCTTTCAGACAAGCGTTAGCGGCAAATGTATCTCCTGTTTCATCTACATCTAATTCAGCAGGTTTAAGGGCTAATTCCCAGGGACTATCGATGAGATATGCTTGCATTTCTTTCAGCTTTCCAGGGTTGCTAGTAGCTACTATTAGTTTTGTCATAAGATTTAATTAAACCGCAGAGGCGCAGAGAGCGCAGAGGACATATCGTGGGGCTTTTTAGATTTTATCGGTATACAGCGACGATTAGCTCACTTTTGATTTTAGCTAGTTCTGTGCCTGTTTTTGCGGCTTTTCCGCGTCCGACGCAGAGTAAAAATGGGATGGTTGCTTCGGCGCATCCGTTGGCGACTCAGGCGGGGGTGGAGATGCTGGAAAAAGGGGGAAATGCGATCGATGCGGCTGTAGCAACGACTTTGGCGATTTCGGTGGTGGAGCCGTTTTCGGCGGGGATTGGGGGTGGCGGTTTTATGTTGGTGAAGATGGGGAAGGATGTTAATTCGCTGGATTTTCGGGAGCGTGCGCCGTTGAAGGCTTCGCGAAATATGTATCTGGATGCTCAGGGGAAGGTGCGCCCGAATGTGAGTCTGGAGGGACATTTGGCGGCGGGGGTACCAGGAACGATCGCCGGATTAGCGGCGGCGCATCGGAAGTATGGTAAGTTACCCTGGCGGATGGTGGTGGCTCCATCGATTCGGTTGGCGCGGGAGGGGTTTAAGGTGAGTGAACTTTATACCGAGCAAGCGAAGTCAAAACAGAAGCTATTGGCGAGTAATCCGGCGGCGCGGCAGATTTTTACGAATAATGGGCAACCTTTACAGCCAGGGGAGCGGTTAATTCAGCGGGATTTAGCACGTACTTTAATTGCGGTGGCGCGGAATCCCCAGAATTTTTATACTGGCTCAATTGCTGGTGCGATCGATCGCGATATGCGGCAAAATAAGGGATTGATTACGCTGGCAGATCTCCAGGCTTATCAACCTAAATGGCGGGAGCCTGTCTGTGGTAAATTTCGGACGTATGATGTTTGCTCGATGGCTCCACCTTCTTCGGGTGGCGTACACTTATTGCAGATCCTCAATACGATCGGCAGTACGGATTTAGCTGCTTTAGGATGGCACAATCCCGACGCTCTCCATCTGCTAATTGAATCGATGCGAATTGCCTATGCCGATCGATCTCAACATCTCGGCGATCCTGATTTTAGCAAAATTCCGGTGTCAGCTCTTACTGATCCGGCTTACGCTGCGAAATGTCGTCAGGAAATTGATATGTCAAAAGCACGTCCATCGACGACGGTGCAACCAGCGACAGTGGAGATTTTAAGGCAATTTGATCGTGATGTACCAGCTAAAAGTTTATTGAATTCAGCGGAGATCTTTACTCCACCCCAACCCTCCCCTTGGAAAGGGGAGGGAGCCGGAAAAGCAGCCTCCCCCAAGGGGGAGGGAATTAGAGCAAGCCTTGATAAGGGGGGTTGGGGGGTAAAAATCTCCGCAGCACCTCAACAAATATCCGAATCTCTAGAAACCAGTCACCTCACCGTCGTAGATCGAGATCGGAATGTTGTCAGCCTGACATTCACCGTCAATTACCGCTTTGGCGCAGGAGTAGTGGTACCTGGAACAGGGATATTATTAAATGATGAAATGGATGATTTCGCCGTCGCGCCTGGAGTGGCGAATGTATTTGGATTACTTGGTGGTGAGAAGAATTCGATCGCACCTGGAAAGACACCACTATCTAGTATGACACCAACGATCGTTACTGAAAACGGTAAGTTTAAATTAGCGATCGGCGCACCTGGAGGGAGTACGATTATTACTACCGTTCTCCAAATTTTGCTCAATGTATTGGAGTACAAAATGGATGTCGGCTCGGCGGTAGCAGCAGGGCGAATTCATCACCAATGGCTACCCAACAAAGTTAATATCGATCCGTGGGGATTCGATCCTACCACACTAGCAGAATTGCGGCGGCGGGGACACTCGATCGAACCCCGTAGTTATTGGGGAAACGCGAATGCAATTCAACAATTACCCGACGGAACTCTGCAAGGAGCCGCAGATCCCCGTGGGGAAGGAACAGCACAGGGCTTTTAGATCGATCGCATAAATCTAGTACAAAAAATTCTTTCGCGTAGAAATATTACATTGTACATTATTGAATTAGTAACTTAAGTTAAACTGATTTCACGATCGAACCAGCCTCAATCCAGTAATTATTCTGTTCATATAACTATGACGAGTAGAATTCCTCAGCCGAAGTTAAATCTGCAAGCCTTGAGATGGAAGACAAAGCTTAATATTCCGCAAAAGATTACATTAAAGAAAAAATTTACAAAAATCTTTATGGGAGAGGTGCCAGAGCATATCTTCTTTCATGATGATACTGGTAGTCGATTGCCTGACATCAAAGGTCGAATGTGGGGATTCGGTGTCGATCTACAGCAGCTTACCTCGCCGGGGCCAACATTAGAAGCGATAGAATATCAAACCACACGGGTTAAATGGGTAAATCGGCTGCCCAGTTATCACCCATTTGTAGAGCCACCCCGCGAATTGCGATCGCCTGGAATGATGAGTCGCTATGATGTTGGGCATAGCGTAGTGCATTTGCATGGTGCCCATGTGCCTTGGACAAGTGATGGTTATCCCATGCGAGTCTCTAGGGGAATGGGGAACCCAACTAACCGAAAAACGGTATTAAGACCAGGCGAACGGGAAATATTTAAGTACCCAAATACCCAGCATGGTGGGGCAACCTTGTGGTACCACGACCACACGATGGATTCGACTTCAATGAATGTCTACGCCGGATTAGCGGGTGCTTATTTGTTACGTCATAGACGAGAGCTGCAATTGGCAAGTTTACCAAAAGGTAATTATGAAATTCCGTTGATTATTCAAGATCGATCGTTTACTGATAATGATGAGTTGTTATATGGAGATGCTAACTTTCTCAATCAGTATAATGGTAATAATTTACCACCTGGTCAATCAAAGGATGATTTTAGAGCAGGATTTTTTGCTGGAACAGGAGCACAACCTTCACCTGAATTCAAAGGACAAGTTATTTGTGTTAATGGCAAAATTTGGCCGTTTCTAGAAGTGGAGCCTCGCCCCTATCGTTTTCGGATCGTCAATGGATCAAACTCTCGTATTTATGTATTGAGAGTTTCACAAGCAACACCATTAGAAGATCCAGACGTTAATTCTTTGACAACAACAATACCCATTTACCAGATTGGATCGGATGGTGGTCTTTTCCCTGCGGTAGTAACACGTAATGGTGAAAAGATCGATCCACCTCCGGCTGACGGAAGTTCGATTGTCAGCCCAAAACAATTTCTTGTACTATCACCAGGCGAACGTGCTGACGTAATTATTGATTTTTCAGGCAAGCAATTTACAGAATCTTTCTATCTGACAAATCATGCGGAAGATAATTCCCCATTGGGCAATGGGGGTGATGCTGTTGTCGATAAAGATAGTAATTTACCACTGCTTACTAATGGAGTTCTGAAGTTTATTGTTAAGCAAAGCTTAAATCCTCCCATTACATTCGATCAAGATCGACTAAATGCAGACCTTAAGAGTATTGCATCATTTTGGCAGCCAGAGCTAGATAGTGGCATACCGCCTAATCCAACAAGACAGTATGTGATTAAAGAATCTGACCCAATTCCATTAACGGCAAATTCAGGTCCCAGAGGCTGGAAAGCTATTACTTTTCAGCCTGATATCACTAAACCTCAAGATCCAGGCTACTTATGGGTAGGTTCTCCTCCCGCTCCATTCGGTAGCGTACCGAGTGGAGGTCCATTTCCTGATTTAGATCCACAACGACATCATCTAGGTCCCAACATCGAATTATGGGAATTTTATAATATTTCGCCAGATGTGCATCCAATCCATCTACATCATTCAAGTGTGCAACTGTATTCGAGGGTGAAGCTTGCAGATCCAATCTCCACAACGGTCAGAGCTAACCTTAATATTGGTGTAGATGATAACGAAAAGGGTTGGAAGGACACCGTGCGGGTTAATCCTGGGGAACTTACAAGTATCCTGGTGCGATTTGATGATGGTGGTGATAAAAAGAATAACTATACAGGGCATTATGTCTGGCACTGTCATATTCTCGAACATGAAGATATGGGCATGATGCGTCCGCTAGAAATTGAACCGCAAACCGCCTGAATCATATTTATATCAAGTTCGATCGATATAAATTCTCATGTACAAATTAATGGTGATATTTAAACACAATAAAATCAGGAAAAACAATGACTAAATACGATCTTCAAGGAACATTTTATGAAGCTTGCGATTGCGAAGTAATTTGTCCGTGCTGGGCAGGTGTGCCGCCGGACATGGGATCTTGTACAGGGCTATTTGCATGGGATATTTCTACGGGAACAGTCGAAGGTATTGATGTTAGTGGGAGTAAAGTAGTTGTACTCTCATCAGGAAAGAGCTGTGATGATTCAGCATATATGTTAGTGCTAATTGATGCCCAAAATCACGATAAAATTCAAAGTGCTTTTGAAGAAAATGGAGCATGGAAAGAGGTCTTTAATCTTCAGCCTATTCCATTAGATAGAAACCACAGGGATACTAAACCAGCAACTATAACAATAGTGGGTAATCATATTACGGCTAAAATTGATGGTAAAACTGTAGCTGAAGTGACTTCAGTAGATAAGCCAGTTTATCTAAAATCTACAGATTGTGATTTATTAATCGATCGAGTTGTGAAGTGTGCTAGTGATAAATTTGTACAAGTTGGAGTTGTTTCTTCTCCAACAAAAGAAGAACCAAGCAAGAATGGCCTAAATTTGCTTGCGGATATTTTAGATCCTTTAGAACTAGATCCTCTAAAAAAGAAGCCTTTATATACTTTTGACTTGGATGTTAGTCGTGTTACTGCAATGCGCGGACATTTTCATTACAAGCAATAAGCGATCGTAACTATGCTTGGAGAGCAATATCGAAATGTTTTGGTAGTCCATACATCATTATGAAATCTATATTTACATCATCCAGCTATAAATTTACCCTGACGACGATCGTTATTGCTGTTAGTTTATTAGCTGGATTGGGATTGGTGCTGTGGGGAATATCGCCATTTGCCTCACTGTTAAGCCATAACAGCATGTCAGTGCGTGGATTACCCGACGTTTTATTTGTGTTGGGTTGGTTGCTGATGTGTGTGGCGATGATGTTGCCCACAGCTTTGCCATTATTGGCTGCTATCGAACGATTGACGAGCCAACGAACAGATACACGACAATTGGTTTCGATCGCGGCGGTGGGCTTTCTAGGGGTATGGTTAGGATCGGGAGTTTTAGTGCGAGTGGGCGATATTTGGTTCCATCCGTTGATGCATCAGAATGTGTGGCTATCGGCACACCCCAAGCAAGTTGGGTCGGTATTATTGAGCATTGCGGGGGTTTACCTACTATTACCCATCGCCCAAAAATGTGTCAGTGCTTGTCAATCGCCGATGGGATTTATCGCTCGTGCTTGGACGGGACAACCGAATGTGAGGAGGCAAGTGGCGAGGATGGGCTGGGAATACGGATTATCCTGTTTTGGCTGTTGTTGGCCATTAATGGCGGTAATGTGTGCCCTGGGGATGAGTAACCTCGTTTGGATGCTAATTTTCACATTAGTAATGATCTTCCAAAAACACGATCGATATGGGAAATTAGTCACAACCGCTAGTGGCGTTACGCTCTTGACTATCGCCACAATCCTGCTGGCTGAAACGTTTCAGATTCCTCACAGCGTTCATCTGCACACACATTAAATTTGCATAATTTTAGAGATCCCACCCAAGCTAAGATTAACTTGTTTCAGTGAGTACGATAGCGTTCGCGTTGGCAAAGCCTCTGCCTAAGCAGAAGCGTCTACCTGCGCAGAAGCGCTGCCTTTAGCAGGTCGAATCACTCCTGAATCCATTTACTTAGTAAATAAAATGATCCAACTTACTCGTTATCAATGGACTGTATTATTTGCCGCTTGGCTGGGCTGGGGCTTTGATATCTTCGACGGATTGCTGTTCAATTATGTCGCGCCTAATTGCGTCCCGACATTACTAGGTTATCATCTACCGATCGATCCAGCTAATCTCGTCCTCATTAAAGAAGTCAAACAGCAAACTTTATTTTGGACTGGTTTAATCACATCCATTTTATTAATCGGTTGGGCGGTTGGCGGCGTTATATTTGGATATATTTGCGATCGAATCGGACGCACCAAAACCCTACTGATTACCATGCTATTTTACGCGATCGGGACATTTAGTTGTGCCTTCGCGCCAAATATGGAAATCCTCATTCTCTGTCGAATTATTGCTAGTTTAGGCATCGGTGGTGAATGGGCTGCGGGTGCGGCGATGGTGGCTGAAGTTGTCCCCGAAAAACATCGCGTCGAAGCAGGTGCATTGTTATATACGTCTGCACCGATGGGCTTATTTCTCGCGACCTTTGTTAACGATCAAATTGCTAGAGTAATCTTACCTGGAACTCCCGCAACTTCCTGGCGATATGTGTTTCTATGTGGCTTAATTCCGGCGATTGTTGCCTTCTTTGTCAGAATGTTTGTCAAAGAACCTGAAGCCTGGAAATCGGAAGCTGCGAAGGGCAATCCGCCTACTTTAGGCGAATTATTTAGTCCCGAAAATCGTCGCATTACTTTGAGTGGTTTTCTAGTTTCTGTGATTGCACTACTGACTTGGTGGAGTTGCAACGCTTTCATTCCAGTGGTTGCTTCAGAACTGGCAAAATTGGGAATTAAATCACAGGGATTAACAGACATCAAACTAATTCAAGGGAATATCGAAAGCTGGAAAACATCCCTAACTTATGCTTTTAATGCTGGTGGATTAATTGGAACTTTACTCACGATACCTGCGGCTAAATATCTGGGTAGGAAGTGGATGTTCGGTATTTACTTTGCGTTATCTAGCGTCTCTTTAACACTCGCGTTTGGATCGAAATCACCACCTGAAATTCAATTATGGTCGTGGTTCTATTTTGCGATCGGCTTAACAGTATTTGGAATTTTTGGATCGTTTACTTACTACTTACCAGAACTATTCCCTACTCGATTACGTGGAACTGGATCGGGATTTTGTTATAATGCAGGCAGACTAATCACCGCAATCGGCCCCTTTATTGTCGGCGGTGTTGCCTCTCGATCAGACAATCCCCTCCAAACCGCATTACAACTACTCTTTTTCGTCGGATTTATTCCGCTATTAGGTATTCTCGTAATGCCCCTAATTATCGAAACCAAAGATCGTCAATTAATCCAGTAGATACAACAGCAAAAACATTCGCTGTCTCCGAAATCCTAGATGGTGGGCAGCGATTTGCGCACGCCTTTGTTCGCCAACAAACGGGAGGTTCCCTCCCGTTTGTGTGCGTCAAGACAACGACAAGACAGCAAATCAAGACGTTGCCCACCTTATATTTAGTTGTAATTATCAATTATCAATTATCAATTAATTTAAAGATATGCAGCTTTTCATAGATACTAATATTCTGCTATCTTTTTACTCGCTCAACCAAGATGATTTAGACGAGCTAAATAAAATAATTGAAGCGATCGAATCAAACCAGATTACCCTATTACTTACAGATCAAATCATTAATGAATTCTATCGTAACCGCGAACAACGAATTGATGGAGCCATTAAAGCTCTTCGCGCTCAAACATTCAACACCCAATTTCCCCAACTGTGTGAAGACTATCCAGAGATAGATATACTCAGAAACGCACTCAAACATCACGAGCAAGCTCATGCAGCTCTAGTTGCGAAGATCTTAGTAGACATCAAAGCCAAAACCCTCAAAGCAGATCGGATTATTCAATCTTTATTTAGGTTAGGTAAACAGCTAACTCCAGATCTGACAACAATTGAGCAAGCCAAGCTGCGTATGAGTGTAGGAAATCCACCTGGGAAGAATAATTCCCTCGGTGATGCGATTAATTGGGAATCTCTACTGAATGAGACACTAGCAGGTGAAGATCTTTATTTTATAACAGGCGATAAAGACTATTGTTCGGCACTCAACGATGACGATTTCAGTGACTTCCTGCTCACTGAGTGGTATAATAGGAAGCAGACGCAAATTTACTTCTACAAACGACTATCGAGTTTCTGTAAAGAACAGTTTCCCGAAATCACCTTAGCTAGTGCGAGAGACAAAGATTTTCTAATTAGAGATTTGGTGACTAGTCAATCGATCGCTAATACTCAAACGGCGATCGCCAAACTGAGCCATTATAATGAATTCACCGCCGCCCAAGTCAATTCTATTGTCGGTGCAGCATTGTCCAATCGTCAAGTTGGATGGTCGATCGAAGACGATAAAGTCAAGAGTTTTTTACGATCGATAGTGACGAATAACCAGCAGTATTTAGATCCCGCCAGTCTAAGCGCGATCGAAGGATTGTTAAATTAGTTATTAATTATCTGCTTGGTGCGCGTTCGTGGTGGAACTAGAGCGTACGCGCATCCGCAATTCTCAACGGGAACAGCAGGAGTCCCCACCCTCAGCGAAGTGGAGCGACGAGCGATAGCAAGGCGCGTAATGTAGCGGGGTGGGGAGGAATGCGAGTGAGGGAGGGATTCCATCGGGCGGCAATCTGACAAGCTTTGCTCTCAGCAAGCCGCCCGATGGATGAGTGAGGTGCGATTCGTTGTGATTGAATCACGGTAATCAGCCCGTAAATAAAATCACCAGCCCGGTATCCAGACATGATACACGTTAAGGGCTGAACTGTCCGAGGAATGTAGGTGTAAGCCCTACCTCTCAAACTCAGAGATGACTCTCTATCTGCCCACACCGAACAGACTCGGAATTCTGTAGAGTGAAGCTGGGAACAGGGCTGAATCAGACACTAATTGCAAGTGACACTGCGGCTAATGAGGAGTCCCCACGATGAAACCGAGCCTAAAAAAGCAACCTAACTCAAGGCAGATGCAATCCTAAAATCTGACCTCGCCAAAGATTAGTATCCCGCTGCACATTTCGCTGGTAGCAGCATGAGTATGGGGTTTTGGCGGTTGAAGTGGCTACATCTAACGGGATGGTTCAGAACAGGACGCTCGGCACACGATGCTCAGAAAATCCTGTTCTTAAATAAGACCAAACAGCAGGTGAGTATTATCACCCTGCAAGGTCGAATAGTAGTTCCTTACGATGGATACAATAAGCATCTAGATCTAATTGCTAATGGTGCCAGTATTGGAGCAGCTAAAATTGTCTATCAGCGTTCCTCTAAGACTTACTACCTAATGGTAAGTGTCGAAGTGGAAACTCCTGAACTCGACCCACTGAAAATAACCAGAGTTACTGGTGTCTCGATCGATATGCTCACATCTTGCACCAATGCATAGATACTAGAATTGAATCGAAACTAATTCTAACGCCAGCCCCTGAGAAGCCAGCAGATCTCGTTTACTCTCTATTTCTACTAGCAATAAGTTGACAGCGGTTTTGGGAAGTAGT
>JANYDE010000136.1 GCA_025359915.1 Chamaesiphon sp. 336R_metabinner_41
ATTGAAGCTACACTGCTCTACAGTACGGGCATAATCTACAAAGGATTTTAGGGCACTGAGCCGGACGTTAATCGTACTGGGGGCTAATTTAGCATTGATGAGTTGTTGTCGGTACTGGAGGACTTGGTAGACGGCTTCTGACTGATGTAAGGAGAGGAATTGAGTCATCAGCCACTCGGATACTTCGAGATCGTAGGTGCGACGACAAAAATCGGCGATCGCTTTACCGTAGTTTCGCTTGGTGTTGGCGGAGATTTTCAGTCTCAAAAAGTCGGTTAAAGTACTTGTTACTGGAGATGATGTAGTCAAATTTGAAGGGCTTTCTGCTGTAAACTGTCGAACAACCATCTATTTCTAACTCTCACAAAATTAGGCAACTGCGAATCCAGTGTATGGACGAATTTCTGGTTCGTGAAAACCGAGTACGATGTCTTGTTTAGGAATGCCCTGTTGGATTAATTCGTCAGCGACACCATCTTCAGTATTATCTAACTGAATCCAGACTTTATCATTGATGATTTCGACGTGAATTAAACAACTATGAAGATGATATTTTTGTCCCCAACCTTCTGATAAAATTAGGTATCGATCTGTTTCGGAATCGAAGATTTGGCGATTTTTGACGCTAACGTTGGCGTAGGTAATATCAGCATAAGGTGTCAGCACATTGCGGATAATTTGGCGATAAGTATCTAACCGATCCATCTGGCAATCTCCTCTGTTTCAGGATGAAATGTTAACAATTTGAGTACTTTATTTTCCAGTAAAATCTGCCCGATCTCTTGCTCGAATAATTTTAGAAAAATCGATTCACGAATCGCTAAATAGAGGATGCGTTCTGGTTCGATTCGTGCCAGTACATTTTGATAAAGCACATACTGACCGAGGGCGACTTCGAGATCTCTAATTTCCGAGGGGCTGACAAAGCTTTTAATTTCAATCGCAATTTGCTGGTTTCCTTTGTCCGCAGCCAATAGCTTTTCGGCTCCTAAATCGATGAAAAGGTCTTTTTTGCCAACCTTCAGAGTGTAAGGATCGTGACCGATGTGCCACCCATCTTTGATGAGGGCGGCTTTGCAGCAATCGTGGAAGATGTCTTTGGCTGGCATCAGGATTTGTTGAGGGAGATTGCTAGTGATAGTGCCATCTTAACACAAAATAAGCTCACGACAATCATTTTTTGCGTGTACCAAACCTCGACTTAACCCCAGGTTCGGCAGAACTTGAGCACCGATCTACCTACTAGATGAAAATTGCCCGCAGATCCAGGGAACAATAAGACTACAACACCAGAATTACTGGGCTAGAGCAAATTTCAGGGAAGTGGTAGGGCTAATGCTAAAAGATCGTGACGTAGAGATCGTCAAAACTAGTAACTCCGAATTAAAGACTACCAGCCAATCCACAGCCCTCAATCATCGCGATCGAACCAGCCAATCAGTTCTATTCCAACAGTCCAAAATCTGGTCGAGAGCCATCGGCTGGGGGATTATGGGCTTAATCGTCGCCGTCATCGCCTGGGCATCCCTCGCCCACATCGACGAAGCTATCCCTGCTGACGGCAAACTAGAACCCCTCGACGATGCCAAAAAGATTCAAGCACCAATGGCTGGAGTCGTCAAACAAATCTACGTCAAAAACGGTGACAAAGTTCAAGCAGGAGCCTTACTGCTCAGACTAGAATCAACTATCCCCCAAGCCCAGCTCACCTATCTAGCTAGTACCAAAGCGTCTCTCATCGCTGAGAACAATTTCTATCGAGGACAAATGGCTTCGGATGGGGGGAAGGGGGAAAGGGTAAAGGGGGTGAAGATTGCGCCTGAGATTCTTGCGTTGACTCAGAGTCGGACTACCCTAGTTGCCGAAAACAAACTCTATCGAGCTGAAATGAGCGGTACAGGTGGTGTTGGCTTAACGCCGGAACAACGGCGACGGTTAGATTCTAACGTTACCGAACTCAATACCCGATTATCAGCAGGTAAATCCGAAATCGGACAAGTCCAAAAGCAACTGAGTGAAAACCGTGTCCGTCGTCAGGGTTTAGTTAATCAGCAAGCTGGGATTGGCGCGAATATCACCAGCATCAATAGTGAAATCGCCAGCAGTCGGGATAGTCTGACTACATCTCTGAGCCAGATCGATCGACAACTCTCTCAAAATCAAGCCAAAGTTAGTGCCAGCCAACAAACCTTAACCATCAATCAGCAAATACTGGCCGATCTCCGTCCGGCTGGAGCCGCTGGAGCTGTGGCGAGAAGCCAGATCGATCGTCAGGCGCAAGAAGTAGTAACCCGAAAAAGTGAATTGGAGCAGCAGATCCAAGAACAAAGCCGACTTCAACTCGAACAGAATCGACTGATTTCTACCAGTAAGTCAGACATTCAACGTCAGCAGCAGCGGATTCAAGAGCAACAGCAGCTCGCCAAACAACGCCAATCAGAGATCGCTCAACTAGATGAAGAACATGCAAGGCTGGAGCTTAGTGTCAGTCAAAGTACTTCCAAACTAGCAAATAACACCGCTGTTAACCGCAAAGATTTATTTACCAGACTGGCTGAAAACGATAAACGGATTGCTGAAATTGACAGCCAGCTCAATAAATCAATTGTTGAAAATGAGAAGAAAATCACTGAAATAGCCAATCAAATTACCCAAGCTCAACAGAGTCTGAAGTATCAAGAAATCCGCTCTCCAGTTAGTGGAGAAGTATTTGAACTTAAAGCCTTCAAAGAAGGAGTAGTCAATAGCAACTCTCCAGATGCGCTCGTCCAGATTGTACCGAATAAAGATGCCATCGCCAAAGTTTATATTACCAACAAAGATATCGGCTTTGTCAAAATCGGGCAACAAGTTGATGTGCGGATTGACACCTTTAACTTTAGTGAATTTGGGGATGTCAAAGGGACGATTGAATGGATTGGTTCTGACGCGCTTCCCCCAGATCAGGTTTATCCATTCGCTCGTTTCCCCACCAAAATCAAGCTCTCCCAACAGACTCTCACTGTTAAAGGGTCTGCAATCCAACTCAAACCAGGAATGTCAGTCAAGGCGAATATCAAACTCCGCGATCGGACGGTCATGAGCATCTTTACCGATATGTTCTCGAAACAGTCCGACGGGATTAAGAATCTCCGTTAGGACTTCTTTTTTAGGGGAAAGGGTAAAGGTTAAAGGGTAAAGGTATGTGAGTTCTAAGCTGAACCTCTTTACTTTTACCACCCCAATATCAATCACAGGTGCATATATGCACCGTGACTCTATATTTACCCTTGACCCTTTACCCCTTCCCCGCCTAAATAACTTAACTTTACTAGGAATCGATCTATGTCTGCTGTCTTGCAAATTGGGGATACATCTCTAACTGCCGAACAACTTTTACCCCTAATTAGCAAGTATCGGCTCGTTCCCCAGCTTGCTAAGGAGATGTTAATTGAGGCAGCAATTAAGGATTATCAAATCACCGCAGCCGAACATCAGGATGCGAGGAATCGGTTTTGCCAACAGCAGCAACTGGGCAACGATCGAGATCTAGACCTCTGGCTCCAACAGCAGCAGTTGGGACGCGATGATTTTAAAGATTTAATCGATCGCGAATTACAACTGCGAAAGTTCAAGATCGATAAATGGGAAACCCAAGTAGAATCACACTTTTGCCAGCGGAAATCACAGATCGATCGAGTGGTATTTTCGATGATTCGGGTCAAAGAAATCGACGTTGCCGAAGAAATCTACTTCCGGTTGGTGTCTGAAGAAGCCTCATTCGTAGAACTCGCACCCCACTACTCTGAAGGAATCGAAGCCAAAACCAAAGGCATTAGCGGCCCCGTTGAACTGGGCAAACTCGACCCCATCCTCGCTAACTCACTGATTACCCTCCAACCATTAGAAGTCCTCCCACCTCTACAAATCGGTGAATGGTGGGTAGTCCTGCAACTCGAAACCATTATCCCCGCCCAACTCGACGAGGAAATGCGCCAGTATCTCACCGAAGAACTATTCAATCAGTGGATCTACGAAGAAGTTCAGAAATTACTTTCTACGCCACCGACTTCACAACAACCCGCTTTAGCTTTGGCAAACAAGAACTAAGGGGGCATTAATTGTCCCTTACCCCTTACCCCTTCCCACACCCAAATCTCATGCTCGAACAACAAACCCTAACCCCCACTGATATTCAAACCTTCCTCGAACATATTGCCCCATTCGACAGATTATCGCCGACAGACTTACAACATTGGGTTGGCAAAATGAAACCACTCCGGTTTCGGATGGGTCAAAAAATCCTGATTAACAGCCAATTACCCAACCACCTGCTAGCTATTTACTCTGGGAAAGTCCGCTTAGTTGGAATTGAACCCAGTACCAGTAAGCCAGTCTCGCTGGAAGTATCAGAACCAGGCGCACTCTTAGGTGGAATTAGTCTGCTTCGCAATATTCCCTGTGAGACGGCTCTCGCATCGGAAGAAACCGTCTGCTTCGTGCTTCCGGCTAATGACTTTAACGATCTAATCGATCGACATCCCGAACTTACAGAGTTCTTCGACACTCCCCACAAATCGGAAGTCTTCGACTTAATTACCCACTACTTTCAGCACCAAAACTTAGCCCTACCCAAAGGTAAGGCGTTAGCCCAGCTCACCGAGCGCGTCTGGCAAGATGCCGTCCACACCAGATCTTTACCCAATTCCCTCGCCACCGCAAGGTTTTGGTTCGATAGTCTAGTCCCAGCCCCAGAGTTTGGTACCCCCATTCAGTTAGATCGTCCAGCTCCGATTGTTTTACCTGCGAGGTTAATCGGAATCAGTGCCGATCTCCTCAACGTTACTGAGGTAATCGATGATACTTGGGCAGAGACATCAGCAGCTTCGGCAATCTTGGTAGACTATGCGCCAGAATTAGATTTCCAGGTCACTAACAGTGAATTTGCCACACCACCCAGCCAACTCGCCGTTGCTTACAGCGATGGTAAATTCCCCGCCGTGCTGGGTGAAGGCGTTAGGGAAGGGATCTTGGCTTGTTTCCAAATGGTCAGTCTGTACTTAGGCATTAAATATCGCCGCGAAACTGTCCAACGGCTCGTCGATATGCAGCTCGAACGCAATAATCGCGCCACGCTCCAGCTCTGTGCGGCAATTGCTGAAGTTTTGGGCTTGATGGGACGAATGATGGATATTCCCGCCAATCAGATCAGTCGGATTAAGAATCCGGCGATCATTGCCTGGGAAGATAGTTTTGCGGTGATCTATCAGGTTAATGATAAAGAAGTTGTCCTAGGTACGCCTCAAGCGGGTGTAGAGAAAATTAAGATCGATCGATTTATCTCACTCCTCGGCGATGCCCAAACATCAGTTCAAGTCTTACTCCTACTTGAAACTAAGAACATTCAACGACAGAAGTTTGATTTGGCTTGGTTTATTCCTTATCTCAAACCCGAATCCAAAGTTCTGGTTGAAGTGTTGATTGCTTCGTTCTTCGTTCAACTCTTAGGCTTGGCAAATCCGCTGTTAGTTCAGGTGATTATCGATCGAGTCTTAGGTCAAAATAGTGCGCCTACCTTGGCAATCTTCGGTATTTTACTGATTGTCGTCGCTTTGTTTGAGAATATTCTTACCAGCATTCGGACGATCGCTTTTGCTAATGCTACCAATCGGATTGACTTAAATCTGGCTGCTAAAATCATCGACCATCTATTCCATCTGCCTTTGAGCTACTTCGACAGGCGAGCTGTGGGTGAACTCTCAACGCGGATTGTGGAGATCGATAAGATCCGGCAATTCTTCACCAGCACTGCTTTAACGACGATTCTGGATGCGGTATTCTCGGTGATGTATATCGGGGTCATGTTGCTTTACAGTCCGTTCCTGACGGCTGTAGCCCTCTCGACGTTGCCATTATTCGTGTTGCTCAGTTTTATCGTCTCCCCGATTGTCCGCCGTCAATTGCGGGTGAAGGCTGAATGTAACGCTCAGAACCAATCCTATCTGGTTGAAGCTCTAAGCGGGATTTATACAGTTAAGGCTCAGAGTATGGAGCGGCGCAGTCGCAATCAGTGGCAGAGTTTCTACGATCGATATGTGGCGGCGAGTTTTAATAGTATTATTACTTATACTCTCGCGGGTTCGACTAGTAACTTCTTGAACCAACTTTCAAGCGTATTAGTGTTGTGGGTGGGAGCTTCTCTAGTTCTCGATAGTAAGCTGACTCTCGGACAATTAATCGCTTTTCGGATCATTGCAGGTTATGTGACGGGGCCATTATTACGACTGTTAACGATTTGGCAGAACTTCCAAGAAACTGCGCTGTCGATCGAACGCTTGAGCGATATTGTCGATTCACCGTTGGAAGTAGAAGAGGAGAACCGTTTTAATATTCCGATGCCATTGATTCAGGGCAAGGTTGTTTATGAAGACCTTACTTTCCAATTTACCAGTCATGGTCGTCCGCAGTTGAATCGGATTAATTTAACCTTTGAGGCTGGCTCATTTATTGGGATTGTCGGACAGAGTGGTTCGGGTAAAAGTACGCTGATGAAACTGTTGCCGAGATTGTACGATCCAACTCAGGGGCGGATTACGATCGATAACTACGATATTGCCAAAGTCGAACTCTATTCCCTCAGAGAGCAGATTGGGATCGTTTCTCAAGATCCGCTGTTGTTTGAAGGGACGGTGCAGGAGAATATTGCGATTAATTATCCCGATGCGACGACGGAAGAGATTATCAATGCGGCGAAGATTGCCGTGGCGCATGATTTCATTATGAGCTTGCCCAATGGGTATAACACGCGAGTGGGGGAACGGGGTTCTAATCTGTCTGGTGGACAGAAGCAACGTCTAGCAATTGCGCGAACGATCCTGCAACGTCCGAGATTGTTGATTTTAGATGAGGCGACAAGTGCGCTTGATTACGATACTGAGCGGCAGGTTTGCAATAATCTGGTGCAGAATTTTCGGGGGATTACGATCTTTTGCATTACGCATCGGTTGAGAACTGTGCAGAATGCGAATCGGATTTTGGTAATGGATAAAGGGATTGTGGCGGAGGTCGGAACCCACGCGGAACTAACGCAGCAGAAGGGGATTTATTACTGTTTAAGTCACGAGCAGTCGGCTACTACTGACAGCAATTGAGTTTGAAATTCAATCGAGTTTATCAGACTTGATATGGTTTCTAACTGTTTTGGTATCACCCAAATCGACATTAACCTACGAGGATTCACTGATGACCAGTGTAACTATGAAAGTTATGCTGGTTACATGTGATTTATGTTGTCAAGCATAATTTTATGGTGATGTCATGATGTAAATCATGACATCACCAATCTGAGTAATACAATTAAAACTACTGTTGCTCAACAAATTAGGAAGGTTTGTGTCGTTTAAACATTCTCTGAATCGCTCACTGATAAAGAGTTAGTGCTTCATCTTGAGATGAGCATCGTTGCCGAACCAGGAAAGACATTTTTCCAAGTATTGATAGCTTACAAGTTGAAAGTTAATAATTAAACAAAGTTGAGAAACGGTAATGGACAATTTAGGTATCTCAGTAACTAACGAACAATTAAATCCGTTAGTACCGATTAGCGATCCGCTAATTCCCAGTAGTTTAAACTCTATTGGTACTAAGCTCGATCCGATAATTACCTTACCGTTACTCGCCCCCCCGATATTTACTGAGTCGCCACTCAAATTCGGAGGGATTTCTAATGATGCTCTCTTTCTGGGCACTAATACTTCGCTGCTAAAATCGACGGGGGGTTCTAGTGATTTATTCCCGACAGCACCGATACCTGAAGGAATGGGAAATGTCGCTACTCTAGCATCGATTGAAGCCATTGGAACAACGCTCGATCTTCCGTCACAATTATCTAATTCAAATACTACTAATATTCAACAGTTAACGCCAGAAGTTCTGGCTGAATTGAAGTCTGCGGCGATCAACAGATGGGCAAGTTTGGGTTTATCAACAGCAGAGGTTGATAAACTGCAAGGAACCAAGCTAATCGTTGACAATCTCGCTAGTAATACTTTGGCTGAAACTCAGGGATATACAATTATCCTAGATTGGGATGCCAGTGGGATTGGTTGGTATGTGGATTCGACTCCTCTAGATAATGCGGAGTTTACTCAACAGGTTTCGACTACTGAGCTAGTGGCTAATGGGGATTCGGTAGCTTTTAGAAAGGTCGATCTGTTGAGTGTCCTCGTGCATGAATATGGGCATATTCTGGGCTTGGAACACAGCGAAACGGATGCTTTGATGCGGAGTACCTTACCCGTCGGAGAACGGCGATTAGGAAGTTTACAGACGCTTTCTGGCGCGCGTTTGGATGGAGTGGTTAATGATAAATCGGGACTTCAAGCTCCAGATTTAGCACCTGTGAGAGTATTTGCGGTAGATAGCTTTGGCAATTCTTTGAACAATGTGGACTTCGGTGGACAATTTAATGTAACTTGGGATGTCAGGCAAATTGGGACAGCTAATCTAAATAGTACTAATTGGCAAGATCGCGTCTATTTATCTAGAGATAATGTTTTAAGTGTAGATGATGTTCAGATTATTACCCAATCACAGAATCGAACCCTGGCAATTAACGATCTGTATACTAACACAGCACTTTCTCAGATTAATTACAGTCCCATCGGGGCACTACCTGTAGATGCGAACGGCTTTGTTTTAGAGCAGGAGCCAAATAATTCAACTTCCCAAGCACTCGATTTACAGCAAAATTTCATTCAGATCGACGCAAATAATTATCTAGTTAAGGCAAAAGGATCGGTTTCTAGCGCAGGTGAAGGCGATTTTTACCGCATTTATGCTAGATCTGGAGACCGATTAATTTTAAATCAGACAGGAAGTTACGATCCTTATCTATATCTATACAATGCGAGTGGTTCGATCGTTGCTTCCAATGATGATTATTTCGGACTTAATTCCTATATCGATTACCAAGTCACTTCTACAGGTTACTACTATCTACGTGCTGCTGGATATGCCAGTAGTACTGGAGGCTACAGCTTAACAGCCCAACTTCAATCGAGTTCACTTATTGCTGGAATTGTCAATTCTGGTGATTACTACCTGTTGGTCCAAACTGATCTAAATAATTCTTTGGTTGAATCAAATGAAAGCAATAATGTTATTGCTTCAACTGCACCAATTCGGCTCAATCCATTTACTCGCTCCGATCTTTCTATTGTTGGTTCTACACCATCTACAACAACTTACGTAGGAAGTACGATTCCTGTAACCTGGACGGTGACTAACGCCGCGAATGCAGATCCTGTTGCACAGGGGTGGTTTGATTATGTTTATTTATCTAGTGATACAACTCTAGATAATACTGATGTTGTCCTCACTTCATCCACTCGCAATACCAATTTACCTGTTTTAAGTGCTGGAGAAAGCTATACATCACAAGCTAATGTAACTTTGCCTTTCAACACTGGCGGTCGCCAGTATCTTATTTTTGTCACAGACCGGACTAATACTCGAAGTGAAAGGGATGAAAATAACAATCAATCGATCGTCCCAATTGATATTCTCGCTCCCGATCTAAGGATTAACTCCTCACCAATTGTTGTAGCAACAACAAGTCCATCTGAGGTTGTTCCCCTAACTTGGCAAGTTACAAATGCTGGTAATGCTGCAACTAATAATTCTTGGAATGATAGCATCTACTTATCCAGCGATCCAACTTTTAGTGCAGATGATATTTTCCTTAGTAGTGTTGGTAATGCTAGAGGATTAGGGGTAGGAGAAAGCTATAACCAAACTACTAATATTACAATTCCAAGCTACTTATCTGGGAATAAATATCTAATTGTCCGCACTAATATTAATAATAGTCAAGCAGAGAGTAATAGAAATAATAACGATGGAATTGTGTCGATTACGATTCAAACACCAGACCTAACCATTACTAATCTCACTTCACCCAATCTTGCTCGATTAGGTGATAAAATTACCGCTACTTGGCAGGTTAATAATAACACCAATGTCAGTGCCCGAACTGGATGGAATGATGGTGTTTATTTATCTCAAGACAACCAGTTAGGTGCTGGTGATATTTTACTGACGAGACAAAATAGAGCTAACCTTTCAGGACAAAGTAATTATATTGCTACTGCGGATATAGCTATTCCTGATGTTACTCCTGGTAATTATTACCTGATTGCTAGCACAGATGTAGACGGACAACAATTAGAAACCAGCGAAACTAACAACATCGCTTTTACCTCTATCCAAATCCAAAACCGTCTTTATACCGATTTAATTGTCGATACGATTACTACCCCTGCTACTGGTGTCAGTGAGAACACGATTCAAGTCACTTGGCAAGTCAGTAATCAAGGACAATTAGTTACGAACAACAGTAGCTGGAGCGATCGTGTTTATATCTCATCTAAGTCTACCTTCGATAACACTGCTACTCTATTAGGGACGATCGTTCATAGTGGTAATCTCAATCCTGGGGAAAACTATCTCCAAACTTCTACTTTTAATTTACCCAGTGAGATTAGTGGGAATTATTATATCTTTGCCGCTACTGATGTTAATAATCAAGTGAGTGAGTATCAATTTGAAGGCAATAATACCACCGTTAGTTCTTCACCGATAAACATCAGCCTCAAACCCGTTCCCGATTTACAAGTTACCAATCTCAGCTATCCTAATAACGGACAACCTGGACAAACGCTGACGGTCAATTGGACAGTGAGTAATAATGGTGCAGGTATCGCTCAAGGTAATTGGTCCGATCGCGTGTATCTTACCAATGCTGCTGGGACGATTAATATCCCCCTCCAAGTCAAATCTACGCCTACTCAATTACTCAATCCCAGTCAAACCTATACCAATAGTGCTCAGATTGTACTGCCAAATAATTTAGCAGATGGCAACTACCAAATTGCCATCGTTACTAATGAGAATAACACCCTGTTTGAAAGAGATGGTGCAAATAACAATCGTTATACTGTCGGGGAAATGACGATCGGACATCCCGATCTAGCTGTCATATTAGATACTAACCCCATTTCGGGTACTGTCGGTACGACAATTCCCTTTACTTGGACTACACAAAGTATCGGTACGGCTACTCCCCTAATTGGATGGACAGACCGAATCTATTTGTCGGACGATAATATCTTAGATAGTAACGATCGGTTATTATTAGATTCGGCAGCTACTGTTGGCGATTTGGGGATAAGTAAAACTGCTAATCTAACTCTGCCAAACAATATTAGTGGCAGTAAATATATTATTGTTCAAAGTGATGCTTTAAATAATATTTTAGAGCAATCAGGGGAAACTAATAACTTAGCGATCGGTAATATTGAGATTTTATTACCCGATCTAACGATAACGGCGACCACCGCGCCGATCGCTGCTAATATTAGCAGTAAAATTGATGTTACTTGGGATCTAGTCAACCAAGGAGTAGGTAAAGCTTTAAATAGTCGAACCGAAGCTGTTTATCTATCGGATGATGACATTTTAGATGCTAGTGACATCCTCTTGGGTAGTAAGACCGATCAAGGGTCATTACTACCAAATGCTAGCTATCAACAATCTCTGTCAATCACTCTTCCCGAAAATAAAATCGGTAATAAATACTTACTGTTTACCACCGATAAAAATCAATCTCAACCGGATGCAGCGATCGCTAATAATATACGATCTCAACAAATTAGCATCCTCGCTCCCGATCTCCAAGTAGATTCTTTTGCGATAGTTGGCAATAATTCGTTGCGATTTGGATCGCCCGTCGATTTGACTTGGACTGTTAATAATATTGGAGCAGGTACAACTACTAACAATTGGGTCGATCGCGTCTATCTATCCCGCGATAACCAAATTGATAGCAACGATGTCCTGTTAACTACCTCAGCAATTACTGGTCTAAATATCGATAGTTATACGCGCAGTGCTAGAGTTAATTTACCCTTAAATGCTAGTTGGAGCAATGGCAATTACTACCTCCTCGTTAGCACCGATAGCGATAACCAACAAGTAGAAACTAACAACACTAATAACGTCAAAACAATTGATGTTTCGATCGCGGTTCCACCCACTCCCGATTTAGTCGTCACCGAAATTTCTGCACCGATTAAAGAATATTCGGGTCAGCGCGTCCAAATTAGCTGGCAAGTCAAAAACCAAGGTACCATAGCAGCCAGTGGAACTTGGGTCGATCGCGTATATTTAGGCGATAATAATTCGCCTAACAATCCCACCAAAAGCTCTTTTGGAGATTTTGCCTTTACGGGTACGATTCAAGCCGGACAAACTATTACTCGCACCCAAGAAATCTTGCTTCCCATCGAATTGAGTGGAGAGCGATGGATTAGCGTAGAAACTGATGCAACTAATCGAATTTACGAACACACCGCCGAAGCTAATACCGCGATCGACGATCGCCCAATTCAGGTCCAATTATCGCCTTTCCCCAATTTACAAGTCACATCTGCAAACGCTCCTGCTAGTGCATTTGCTGGACAACAGACCACTTTCCAGTGGACTGTCAGTAATGTGGGTACGGGAGCGACGAATGCACCGCTCTGGAACGACCAAGTTTGGTTATCTACTGATGCGGTCTTTGGTAACGGCGATATCTTGTTAGCAACTCAGCCCAATTTAAGCTACTTAAATTCTGGTGAAAGTTACACAAATACCATTCAACTCACCCTTCCCAATCGGATTAATGAAGCAGACTATTACTTTTTTGTCAAGACTGATGTCGAGAATCGAGTATACGAATTTAATCGGGACAATGATAATCTAGCGATTAGTAATTCCACTCAAATCAAGCCAACATTACCAGTTGATTTGCAAGTAACTCAACTCAGCTCTACTTCTCCAAAACAACTTTTCTCAGGACAAAATATTCTTTTGAACTGGACAGTAACTAATAAAGGTCAAGAGAAGATTTTAGGAGGAATTAGTTGGGATGATGAAGTATTTATTTCTACTGATGACATCTTAGATAGCGGGGATCGTTCTCTCAATCGATTTGTCTATCAAACTCCTGCTGGAATTGCACTGAAACCGGAGGATAGTTATAGCAGAAATCAGGTCGTTACTTTACCGATCGAGCTTGATGGTGATTATTATATCTTCGTCAAAACAGATAGTACAGATAGCGTGTACGAAAAAGGTTTTGAATTTAACAATAGTCGCAGTTTTACTACACCAATTAAGGTGAGACTGACTCCTCCAGCAGATTTAGAAGTGGAAACTGTTTCTAGTAAACAGATTGCCCAAGCTGGACAGTCTCTGACGATCGACTATCAAGTAGCGAATAATGGATTGAGTGAGACTTACAAATCTAATTGGTCAGATAGTTTTTATCTATCTATAGATCGACAGTTAGATACAAGCACTGATATTTATCTTGGTAGTCTATCTCACACAGGAATATTAGACATAGGCTCTAATTATCAAGTTAAAAAAGAATTTATATTACCTAAAGAAATCGAAGGTAACTACTACATACTAGTCAAAACTGATGCGAGCGATAGTGTTTTTGAGTTAGGGAAAACTAACAACTTAGGCTCGACAGATACTCCCATTCAAATTGTTGACAATTCCAAGAACTTAGCCTCTACAATTAATAACTTAGGAAATGCCGAAGCTGGTAAACTATTGAAAGTCGAATGGACAGTAACTCAGCAAAGTGATCGCGATAGTATCACTAATAACTGGCAAGATAAAATTATTGCATCTCAAGACGATATTATTGGCAATGAAGATGATATTGTGTTGGGAACTTTCAATCATAATGGACTATTAAATTCCGGTCAAAGCTATGTCCAAAGCCAATCTGTTATCGTACCTTTTGAATTAGAGGGTCAATATAAAGTATTTATTCAACCTGGAGGTAGTACTACTACCCCTAATAATAATACTAGCTTGGCAGCACTGAATGTTACTCGTCAGACTCCCGATTTACAAATAACCGCAGCCAGTACAGATAGCATGGCAACAAGCGGTAGTAGTTTGGCGGTGAATTGGACTGTCACCAATTCAGGAGTCGGTAAAACTAATAGTAACCTCTGGTACGATAGCGTATATTTATCTCAAGATGACACGATCGACAACACCGATCGATTATTGGGCAGAGTACTGCGAAATAATCCCCTAGAGCCACAAAGTCAATATGGAGTGACTACGTTCTTTGAATTACCGATCGAGTTGAGTGGTAATTATCGAGTCATTGTTAAAACGGACGATGGTGAATTAGGATCGCAAGTAATTGAAGGCGATAATGAAAATAACAATAGTTTCAGCGCAGGAACAGTCAATATTACTCCGGCCAATACGCCTAACTTAGTAGTAACAACGGTAGAGGCTCCAATTAATGCGATTAGTAGTCAGAGTACGAACATTATTTGGACAGTCAGTAATAAAGGTACATCGAAGCTGATCGGCTCTTGGACAGATAAAATCTATTTATCCAGAGACCAGATTTTAGATCGCACCACTGATATAAATTTGGGCTATCAACTTCAGAGTCGTACTTTAGCTGTGGACGAAAGTTATACTCAAAGTCAAAAATTCACCATCCCAGCGGGCTTGTCTGGTGCTTATTATGTATTCGTGGAGACTGATTCCACTCAGAAGATCTACGAACGCGATGGTGAATTTGACAATGCAGGCTCTACCGGCGATACATTACAAGTAGCGATTCCCAGTCCAGCAGATCTCTCAACTGGCAGTATTACCTTGCCTCCCAACACAGTTCTAGGACAGAATGCGACTATTAGTTATACGGTCAATAATATCGGACTGAATACCGCTCAAGGCAGTTGGACAGATTCCGTTTACTTATCGGCAGACGAGCGATGGGATGTCAAAGATACGTTGTTAGGTAAAGTCGAACGGACTGGAGATGTACTTAGTGGCGGGAGTTATAGCAATCACCTAACTGCATCCGTACCGGGTATCGTACCGGGTGAATATCATGCGATCGTTCGTACAGACAGTCGAAACCAAGTTCGAGAGACTAATGATGATAATAACGCGATTGTCAGTTCTGGCTTAATTAAAGTTGAGGCCGAAAAACTGACCTTAAATGCTACAACTACGGGCATTCTCAAGCAGGGTGATGCTATTTACTACCAAGTCGATGTCAAAGTGGGCGAGACGCTTCAGCTTAAACTCGATAGTTTGGCAGAAAATGGCGCAAATGAACTGTACATCCGGCATGGGGCTGTACCCAATCGGAGTGAATTTGACTATAACTTCAGTAATCCCTTTAGTAGCGATCAGGAACTGGTGGTACCATCGACCAAAGCGGGAACCTACTATGTGATGGTCTATGGTAACGGTTTATCTCAGCCGACGAATTATAACTTAAATGCTAAAGTCCTCGATTTGTCCGTATTCCGATTGGGTAACAATCATGGTAGCAATCTTGGTCAAACTACGGTCAGTATTCATGGGGCAAAATTCTCAGCGAATGCCGAAGTTAGCTTAGTCGGTACCGATGGAACTACTCGGATTGCTCGTGATGTTAAATGGAAAAACAACATGGAACTATGGGCGACCTTCGACCTCCAAGGTTTAGCGCGTGGGGATTATGATGTGCGCGTCAACGATCAGGGTAAAGTAGCGACTCTAGATGATAGTTTTACTATCAAGAATGGGATCGCGGGTCGAGTAGAGAGCAAACTGATATTACCAAATGCGGTCAGACCCGGACAAGTAGTAGAATTCTCCGTAGAATATGCGAACATCGGTGAAACAGATGTCGTGGCACCCTTACTCTCGGTGTCAATCGAGAATGGAAAGGTTAAACTTCCCTACGATAGCGACTTCAATACTGCCAATTTCCAATTCTTAGGGATTAGTGGCGACGGGCCTGCGGGAACTCTAGCACCAGGAGCGACTGGGCGAGTTACCTATTCGCTCAAACCTAACGATCGTGGTGGCGAAATTAATATCAAACTCAATCAGATCGATCTAACTCAGCCAATCGATTGGCCGAGTCTCAGTCCTGGTATGAATGTAGATAACACGATCGCCAGAAATTTTGCCCAGGCTGTAGGGAATAATTTTGGGACATATCAAGCAGTCTTAGCTGATAATGCTAGCTACTTGAGCTTGTTGGGCGAACGCACCAATGATGTCTCACGGTTAACCGCTTTTGAAGCAGCACAGGCAATCGGGGGGATCGATCGTGAGAAGATCGTCGGTGTCTTTGGTCATAGCTGGACATTCCCTGGTACGGTACGGGCAAATCTAAACGGGAATGGTGAGGTCATAATTGCTGGTGGGTTGGGGCAATTACTCCCTGCACAGCTAACCGGAACAACGACTAATTCCACCAGCCGCCATCTCAGTGTCGAGCAATTTCTCCCCGTTAGTGGTACGCCTAGTGAGTATCGCTTCTTACGTCAGTATGATGGTACCTATACCAACGCTGGTAGTAAAGTGGTTAAAAATGCCGATCGTTATGAATTAACCAATTTAGACGGCTCAAAGTATGTTTTCCGCGCTGACGGTCAAGTTGACTATACAGAGGATGTTAATGGCTACCGCGTTACAGCAGTATATACCAGTAATCTGCTTACTGGTTATACGTCCTCCAGTGGTGATCGGATCGATCTAACTTATAACAGTCAACAGCGGATTGCTAGTATTACAGATCGAGTGGATAATACTATCACCTTTGGTTACGATGCAACAGGCGCGTATCTTAAAACTGTAAACTCGCCTAAGGTTAATAATACATTTAGCTACGACGATCCCGATCGACCTGATGCAGTTTCTAAGATTGTGGCTGGAGACGGTTCAACTATTAGCTACGATTACGATAGTCACGGCCGTCTGCATCAAATGACGGCTGGATCGACCGGACAAACTCTTACCTACAGTTACGATAGTGCAGGCGGACAGACTGTTACCGATGCAACTGGAGCCAAATCTACTGTCTTACGAAACGATTTGGGACAAGTTGCAAGAATGATCGATGCACTCGGTAACATCACTCAGTATTTCTATAATGAGTTGGGTCAAGTATCGAGGTTTATCGATGCTCAAAATCTGGAAACTAGCTATTTTTATGACGATCAGGGAAATATCGCTAAGACGATCAATCCTGAAGGCCATGAAGTGAAATATGCTTATACAGCTGATCGTAATTTGCTGGAGAGTTTTACTGATAGTCGTGGTAATGCGATCCGCTATAAATATGACGCACTCGGTCAACTTCAGACGATTACCTATGCCGATAATTCTAAAGAAAGCTTCGGTTACGATGCGTTTGGTTTGATTCAAAGTACCGATCGTAGCAATCGATCCAATACTGCCATCTACAACAGTAACTATCAACTCACCCAAGAAACTTATGCAGATGGTAGGACGGTAAACTACGCTTACGATCCTACCACTGGTCAATTAAAAGCAATTACCGATAATACTGGTTCGACAACCATCGATTATGACTTGCTCAATCGCCATTACTCGATCGCTTATGCCAACGGACGTTCTGTAGCTTATACCTACAATAATGCTGGGAGTATTACTCAGTTAACCCAGAGTGGAACTACTACCAACTATCTCTACGATGCTAATCGTCGATTAGATAAATTAACTGACAGTAGTGGTAATTTAATTGTCAAGTACGCCTACAACAATGCGGGTCAATTAGCCAGAGAAGATCGGGGGAATGGCACCTATACTACTTACACTTACGACATTGCCGGACAGGTACTTAGCTTGGTCAACCATGCCGCTAATGGTACGCTGAATTCTAGCTTTACCTATACCTACAATGCGATCGGTCAACGTACCACGATGATCACGCTAGACGGTAACTGGAGCTATAGTTACGACGGGATCGGGCAGTTAACTAATGCCGTTTTCGCCTCGACTAATGCCAACATTGCCAGCCAAGATCTCACCTATGTCTATGATACTGCGGGTAATCGGGTTAAAACCATTGAAAATGGTCTAGTGAGTAACTATCAGAGCAATAATCTGAACGAGTATACAGGGGCTGGTGCGACCACCTTTGGCTACGATGCGAAAGGGAATATTATTTCCAAGCAAACTGGCTCTAAAACGTGGACATACACCTATAACGATCTCACACAATTAGTCCGCGTCAGTGATACCGATAGCAATCTCACTACCTATGAATACGATGTATTTGGCAATCGCAGTGCGAGCGTCCATAACGGTAGTCGCACGGAGTATTTAGTCGATCCGTCGGGCTGGGGTAACGTTCTGGCCGAATACGATGGCAGTGGCAATCTCAAAGCACAGTATACACACGGTTTGGGCTTAATCAGTCAGAAGGTCGGCAGCGATACTGCTTTCTATGATTTTGATGCGATCGGTTCCACTGCAAATGTAACTAATAGCACTGGCGCGATCGTCAATCAATATAGTTACAATCCTTTCGGTACCAATATCTTTGAAGTAGAAACTCGTAGCAATTCCTTTGAATATGTCGGTAAATATGGTGTAGCCGAAGAAGCCAACGGTCTGAGCTTCATGCGGACTCGTTTCTATGATGGCGAAATCGGACGCTTTACTTCGCCAGACACGATCGGTTATCAGGGTGGAGATACCAATTTCTATCGGTATGTTGGTAATAGTCCGACTAACGCGATCGATCCTGAGGGGACTTATCCACTACAAGCAGTGGTAGGAGGGTTAGTATCAGCAGCGACTGTTCTTGGTCCATGGGGAGTTGCAGCAGTAGTAGTTACTTTTGGTTTAGCGGTTTGGGCCGTGCAAAGTAATTCGCCAAAGACAAATTCAAATACAAACGATGGTAGTACAAATTTAGATGATCTCAAAAGTAAGATTCAAACTCCAAATAACGTAAGTCCAGGATTGTGTAAGATGGACAAGACTATACCTGGATGCAAGCCAAGTCTCTTTCCTACCTCACCAATCACTCCCATTAGCCCCATAAATCCCTATAATCCTCCCTATATTCCCCCTCTCAACCCGAATAATCCTAACAATCCCTCCAACCCGAATAATCCTAATAATCCCTCCAACCCGAATAATCCCAATAATCCCTCCAACCCGAATAACCCTAATAATTCCTCCAACCCTAACAATCCCAATAGTCCACTCAATCCTAATAATCCCAACAGTCCACTCAACCCTAACAATTCCAACAACCCATTCAACCCTAATAATCCCAATAGTCCTCTCAATCCCTATAGTCCCAATAGTCCCTTTAACCCTAAAAATCCCAAAAATCCATCTGGGCCGAATGGAAGTATTCCGATTATTCGTCCTCGCGATCCTAACGATATTGCGGGACCAAAAGGGTTTGGATCCGAACGTTGGATCGATGCCAAGGACACCTTACCCTACAAAATCCAGTTTGAGAACGCAGCAGATGCTACCGCACCTGTCCATGAAGTTCGCGTTACTCAACAGTTAGATGCCGATCTCGACTGGCGGAGTTTCCGCGTTGGTAGTTTTGGGTGGGGCGATCTGTACTTCAACGTGCCGAGCAATAAAGCCTTCTACAGCGAGCGTCTAGATCTCACGACAAAATTAGGCTTTTTTATCGATGTTGTTGCCGGTATTAATGCTCAAACAGGCGAAGCTTTCTGGACGTTGACAGCGATCGATCCAGCTACAGGTGAAAAACTTACCGACGCAGAGAAAGGCTTCTTACCACCGAATATCAAAGATGATATCGGGCAAGGCTTTATCAACTACACCATTCGCACTAACAAAAATGTTGCTAATGGTGCCACGATCGATGCTAAAGCTCAGATCTTCTTTGACGATAACGAACCGATCGATACCCCGCCCTATTTCAATACGATCGATGTCGGTAAACCGAGCAGTAGTATCACACCCCTAGCGGTAACTACTCTCGACCCAAATATTACCATCAATTGGTCGGGTAATGATGGTGCCAAAGGTTCGGCGATCGCGAGTTATACAATCTATGTGGCTAAGGATGGTGGCGAATATACTCATTGGTTGGAAAACACTACGATGACAGAAGCTGTCTATACAGGCGAAGTCGGACATAGTTACGCTTTTTATAGCTTGGCAAAGGATAACGTGGGCAATTTGGAAACCAAACCGACCATAGCCCAAGCCAGTACGACAATTATCACCCCTGGAGTTCTCTCCTTCAGTCAAGGGGAATATCAAGTCCATGAGGATGGGAAGGTAGTAAATGCGATGACAATCTCCCGTACTAATGGCAGTACGGGGACGATCGGTGCGACGATCGAATTAACAGGTGGTAGTGCTACTGTTACCGATGATTTCAATGGTACGCCGATCACTGTTACCTTTGCCGATGGTGAACTTGTGAAGACAATCTTTATTCCAGTTGTCGATGATAGCTTGGTGGAAAATGCCGAAACACTAAATCTGCGCCTGACAAATATCACAGGTGGCGGAAAAATTGGCGAGCGATCTACTGCTACGCTGACAATCCTTGATAATATTGCGCCGACTATTACCAGTATTATCAAACCCGCTCTGATCCGAGAAGGTCAATCCGTTGACTTTACAGCTACAGCTATCGATCCAGATCTCAATGAAACTCTGACATACAGTTGGAATTTTGGCGATAACACTGAGCTAGTTATCGGGCGAGATGCAACTCATACCTTCGTCGATAATGGTAACTATAATGTCATCCTGACTGTAACCGATCGAGATGGTGTTGCCACGACTCAAACAACTACTGTTACTGTCGATAACGTCGCGCCAACTGTGGTAGCGATTACCAAGCCAGAGCAAATTAATGAAGGTCAAGCTGTCGCTTTCACCGCTACGGCTACTGATGTCGGTACGAACGATACGCTGATTTATAGCTGGAATTTTGGTGATAACACTGAGCCAGTTATCGGGCGAGATGCAACCCATACTTTTGTCGATAATGGCACCTATAATGTCGTCCTGACTGTGACCGATAAAGATGGTGGAATTACGACTCAAACTACGGCAGTAACTGTAGATAACGTCACTCCGACTATAGTATCGATTGTCAAACCAGATCGAATTAAGGAAGGGGAATCGGTAGCATTTACGGCTACTGGTACTGATGTCGGTACGAACGATACACTGATCTACAGTTGGAATTTTGGTGACAATACCGCTTCTACAATCGGTCGAGATGTCAACCATATCTTTGCTGACAATGGTGACTATAATGTTGTCTTAACATTGACTGATAAAGATGGGGCTGTTACGCAACAATCGATCGCTGTAACTGTAGATAATGTTGCTCCGACAATAGTATCGATCGTCAAACCCGATCGGATTAATGAAGGTCAAGCAGTTCAATTTACAGCTTTAACTAATGATGCTGGTGTAAACGATACACTAACTTATAGTTGGAACTTTGGCAATAATAGCGAACCAATTATCGGTCAAAATGTTAACTACACCTTTGCCGATAATGGTAACTATAATGTTGTCCTAACTGTGACTGATAAAGATGGTGCGGTTACTAATCAAACCGTTGCGGTAACTGTCGAGAATGTGGCACCAACGATAGTATCGATCGTCAAACCAACTAAAATCAATGAAGGTCAAGTGGTTGAATTTACTGCTAATGTTAGCGATCCTGGTTTAAATGACACCCTGACCTATAGTTGGAATTTTGGGGACAATACTAACCCCATCATCGGTCAAAATGTTAACTACACCTTTGCTGACAATGGCGTTTATAATGTCGTCCTAACTGTGACTGATAAAGATGGAGGAGTTACAGTACAAACAACTACTGTTACAGTCGATAACGTCGCGCCAACTAACATTGTAATTACCGCTCAAGATAAGATCGTTCGGGGTCAATCAGCTCAATTTAGTGCAACGGCTACCGATGTCGGTATCTTAGATACTTTGACATATAGTTGGAATTTTGGTAGCAATACTCAGCCAGTCATCGGTCGAAATGTCAATTACACTTTTGCGACCAATGGTGATTATAATGTTGTCCTAACTGTTACCGATAAAGATGGTGCTGCAACTACTGAAACTCTAGCAGTTAAAGTAAGTAGCAATCCTGCGACGGTAGTTAATATTATCAAGCCCAATAAGATTGATGAAGGTCAATCGGTAAGATTCCAAGCTAAAGCAGTGACTCCGGCTAATATCCTGACCTATAGTTGGAACTTTGGCGATAACACAAATTCAGTTTTGGGACAGAGTGCAACGCATACATTCGCCGATAATGGTACTTATAATGTTGTCTTGACTGTCACCGATAAAAATGGTGTGATTAGCACTCAAACTACAACGGTGAGTGTTAATAACGTCGGGCCAAAGATTGTTAATATTGTCAAGCCAGCTAAAATTAATGAAGGTCAAGCCGCGCTATTTACAGCTACAGCAACCGACCCTGGTACAGCGGATACATTAACCTATAGCTGGAACTTTGGAGATAACACAGATCCAGTTCTGGGACAAAATGCGACCCACACTTTTGCCGATAATAGTAACTATGATGTCATCCTGACAGTGACCGATAAGGATGGTGCTGTCACGACTAAAACCGTGAAAGTCAAAGTAGATAACGTCGCGCCAACGATCATAAATATTGTCAAACCAGACACTATTAATGAAGGTCAAGCCGCTCTATTTAAAGCTACAGCTACCGATATTGGCACCAAAGATACATTAACTTACCGATGGAACTTTGGTGACAATACCGAACCAGTTTTTGGTCGCGATGCAACTCATACATTTGCGAATAACGGTACCTATAAAGTCGTGCTCACTGTCACTGACAAAGATGGTGGTAAAACTACTCAAACCATAACAGTGAAAGTAGATAACGTGGCACCAACGATCATTAATATTATCAAACCAGACACTATTAATGAAGGTCAATCCGCTCTATTTAAAGCAATCGCTACCGATGTAGGTATTAAGGATAAGCTGACCTATAGTTGGAATTTTGGTGATAACACTCAGCCAGTGCTGGGTCAAGATGTCAAGCATACGTTTGCGGATAATGGTAACTATAACGTTGTCCTCACTGTTACTGACAAAGATGGTGGCATTACCACTCAAACGATCGTGGTAAAAGTGGATAATGTCGCGCCGAAGATTGTCAATATTGTCAAACCAACCAAGATTAATGAAGGTCAA
>JANYDE010000149.1 GCA_025359915.1 Chamaesiphon sp. 336R_metabinner_41
GGAGCTTTTTGATATCTTCTTCGACAAAATTTATTCTCAGCATTAGATTCGCACGAATTCAATCCGACCCCTTGACCATACCATTCGATCGCCAAAAATTTACACCTGAAAAAGTCTAGTTACTAGCCGTGCTTAGTATAAGAAGACTTAGTACCAGGGTTGATATCTTTGACCAATACTGCATTCCCATTACTATCAATTCTCCACAATCCTCCTCCATTGATGGAATCATTAAACGTAAAGTATGGAGTTCCGTTGACGTTGACTAAATTTCTGGGGTAGGACTGATGATATATAGAATTAGCTGTCGTAATTCCTGATTGGCTATCTTGTGTGGGCATAACTGATATATCAACGCTACATGTTAGTTCGAGTTTACTCAATGTAGTGTAGATTTAACAGCTGTGTATTCACGGAAATATATAGTTTAAATATATCCTCGATCATTTTTTGTCACACGCAATCTTTTGTTTACACCCAATTCTCCGAGTCTAATTGCGCTGTGGTTTGAATCGCGTCAGCGGGAGTATTTGTCGAAATAGTTTCGGGAACGATTGCTGGCGGTGGGGAGGGTTCTGGATTACTCACCGTTGGTGGTTGTACTGCGGTACCGAGGGGTTTTTCAGGAGCAGGAGCTGGTTTCACTTCTAGTTTGATCCAGGCTTCCTCTTCCACTTCTACAACAGGATCGGAGGTGACAGGTTGGGAAATTTGTTGAACGGAAGTGACTCTACTATTTTCTATAGGTGCCACTTCCTGGGGCGTTGAGGGTCGAATGGTGGGGGTTTTAGTTGGGGGTTGTGAGGCTGAAGAAGTAGCTTTTGCTGCTTTTGAGGCGGACTTTTTTAAACCGAGCTGCTCTTTGAGTTTATCTGTGCTCGGAATAGGGGTTTGCTGGTTGACGGGGACTAGTTGACGGCGTAGTTTGAGGGTTTGCCATGCGAACCAGCCTAAGAGGGCGACACTAGTCGTTTGTCCCAGCAAAATCCCTCCTGTCTCTTGACGCGCATAAATCCAGAGTACGAGGGCGTAGAAGAAACCAACCCCACTCCAAATAAAATCTTGTTTGCGGTGGATTTCGGGAAAGAAGAAGGCGGATATATACAAGCCAACGCTACCCGTACCTACTAAGACAGCTAAGATATATGCCAGCATTTTTTATAGAGATGGGAGATGGGAGATGGGAGATGGGAGATTGGAGATTGGAGATTGGAGATTGGAGATTAGAGGATGCTTTTATCTTTCTTTCACTAAAGCGTTGGCGGTAGCGGAGCGTTTGCCCTAGCAATAGCCTCTCCAACGGAGAATCGATCCTAAATTTAGCATCTCATATTTTGGGCATTAGTTGTGAGTCTGAAATCATTGGTAGGGGCAATGTCTTGTCGGTTTTTTATGCGGGGGAAACCCCCGCATAAAACCGCCGCTTCATGAATTGCCCCTACCAATGATTTCAGAGGATTTAAAACCTAAACTGCGGCGGCGACAGCTTCTACTTTGGCGGGTAATAACTCAAAATTGCTAAAGCTAAACTCGGTGGTGCTAGGCTTGCCATCATCGGTACCTTCGATTATCCGTTGGCTGAGAAGTTGGAAGCCGCCAACTTTTTGATAGTTGTCTTCAAAGACAATTTTCTCGCTTTTGATTACGCCTGTTTCTGGATCGGCGTATACTGAGTCATAACGGTGGGAGAGATAACCCTCGCCAGTATCATGACTGCTAAAGGTATCGATCGTCACCATCACACCATGCAGATGACGATGAACGTGACATACCTCATTATTGCGGAGTTTGTAGCGATCGCCCATTGGTTTCTCAGGCATGATAATCTCGATCGCACCTGTTGCATCAGTCTCTCCATAAGCGAAGGTGTTCATGCTATGGGTTTCGGCAAAAGTCCGGCGCACGCGGTGGATAGCTACTTCGCGCAGTTGTCCGATAATTGATTTTCGCACTTCTTCATTCTCGATGCCAGTAACTTCGGCACTCAAGTTTGGTTTGACTAAAATGGTACCAGTGCAGATATCATCGCCTTTTTGGTATTTGACTGCGGCGGTGTAACCAGGAAAACCAGGCTCCCAAGTATAACGATTCTCGTAAGCAGCCTGAAATAGGTCTTGTGCTGATTTTGATTCTGTCATCTTGCCTAATGCTATTATTTGGTATTTAATTCTATTTTAGGGATTTTCTCGATCGGTGCGAACGGATGATGCTAAATTATCGACTAATATGACCAGTACCGATTTCCTCCTGTCGAGTTCAGCATTTGGGCAGATATCTACGGCTTTTGCTGTCGAGCGTCAAGTATTATTACCCGAATTAGCCGATGCGCTTGGGGATAAGGAGAAGATCGCGGCTGGGTTATTATTATGTTGCTCATGGGCGATCGGTCAAACGATTGCAGATGCTAAAATCGAAAGACTCGATCGCATCTATCCGCCAGGACGCAATCAGGGTTTAATTGATTTTAAGTTGGTTTGTCTTTTACCTAGTCAGGTTCTAGTCAATCTGGGGATTTGTATTTTGCCCTTCACAGATGCGGCGATTGTGAGTGCAGCTTGCACTAAGCTTTTAGTCTACAAGGATTTTGGACTCGATCGATTATGTCTACTCCGTCAAAGCGATTTGATGACTAATGTGCGCGAGTTACCCGCCTGTCTGCCGAAGTTATTATCTCCCGATATTGGTGGCAATTTTATCCCGCTCAAGTCTAAGGATGTGCTGTTTTTGTTGACGACGTTATCGGTGTTTCAGCAGAAGCAGCAACATGGAGTGACGAATGAGATGATTTTCGCCTATTTGATGCAAGCGGAGCTGTTAACCAAGAATGAGTTGATTAAAAGCATTTTGGTTGCAGCCCAGTTTTAGCCGTTGTCTGAAGGTTTTGACAAAAGAGTAGCCTGGAGACTGTTCGCGAAGCGTTCCCGCAGGGTAGGCTCCGCTAATGATGCGAAGTCCGCGAAGGCGGACTTCGCATCATTAGCGGCGGTTTTAACCGCTGACCGATCTAGAGTGCTATAATTATAAATATTACGCACCCTAAGTAATTGGTGAAAATGAGTACCGCATCTGTTTCATTAGCACCTGGGCAAGAACTCAGGGCACCACATGGGATTGGGTATAGAATTAAATTACTGTCCCAATTAGTCTATCGCAAGTTCAGCGAACGGTTAGAGCCGTTTGGACTCACTCCTTTTCATTGGTTGGTGCTGTGCTGCTTGTGGTACGAGGATGGTTTACCAACATCGTGTATTGGTGAGAAATTGCAGCAGGTAGGCGGAACTCTAACTGGTGTAATAGATCGAATGGAAGAACGGGGTTTTGTGCGACGGGAAAGAGATCGTGTAGATCGTCGAATTTGGCGAATTTGGCTGACAGATGCGGGGAAGGAATTGGAAAATGTATTGCCGCAAATAGCAGCAGATTTACACGATGAAACTTGGGCTGGTGTTTCTGTTCCAGAGCGCGAACAGTTTTCGCAATTACTAAATCAGGCGATCGCTAATTTAACATAATTAGTCGCTTAGGCGTTGCTGAATTCAGGTATGAAAAGCTAGAGATGGGAGATGGGAGAGTGAGATAATTGTTTGTTGCAAAAAGCCAAAAGTGCAGATTTGTGAAAATGAACCTAGCACAATCCGCCTAAAGGAGGGGGACTTAGACCCCCGATCTTTGTTAAATTCATCCCATCAGCTATAAGTCTACATTTCTAAAATAATACGCACCCTAAATATCTATAAGTAAATAATACGTACCCTAAATAATTAATAAGTGATAAAACTATGAAACCAACGATCGCAACTAATAGAAATCATAACGGCTATGAGGTTGAAAGTCGCCAGCGGGATTCACCGACGATTGTCAGCCCAGCAGTAGATCTAGAGCCAGAAATCACCCCGATTCCCGAGCCAGAAAAACCAGCTCCACCGCGAAAAAAATCGATCGCCTTAATTCTGCTAGGATTGGGTATCGGGGCAATTACCGCCAGTGCATTTGGATATCATTACTGGCAATATACATCCAGCCACCAAGCCACAGATAATGCCATCGTTACCGGACACATTCACCAAATTAGTAGCAAAATCGTCGGAACTGTCGCCGAGGTACTCGTCAAAGACAACCAACTAGTCCAACCTGGACAATTGCTAGTCAAACTCGATCCCAGCGACTATCAGAATAAAGTCCAGCAAGCACAAGCAGCACTATCATCAGCCCGCCTTCAGGCGAAGGCAGCACAAGCGAATATCGCCTTAGCCGCTCAAACCACCAATGGTAAGACAACGCAAGCCCAGGGGGATGTCAGCACCGCTCAGGCGGCAATTGTCACAGCTCAGGCGACAGTTCAAGAAGCACTCGCAGGTATCCCCGCCGCCCAAGCCGTTGTGCAAGAAGCAATCGCGGGAATTTCCGTAGCGCGATCTCAGGTAGCCCAAGCTAATGCTAACTTAGCTAGAGCCAAATCTGACTTTGATCGATATAATACCCTAGCTCAACAAGGCGCAGTTGCTCGTCAACAACTAGATACAGCCAGAGCCGCCTATGATGTCGCTCAAGCTCAACAAAGTTCGGCGAATCAGGGAGTACAACAAGCCCAAGCGCGACTAGCCGCCGCCAAGGTGGGAGTCGCCAAGGCGCAATCACAACTAGCCCAAGCCCAAGCGGGGATTACCACTGCTCAAGCCAAACTCGCCGCATCGAGAGGTGGATTGCAACAAGCAACTGCAAGTGGACAACAAACGGCTGTTAACCGCAGTCAGTATGCAGCAGCGCAATCTGAGATCGATCGATCTCAAGTAGCTCTCAAGGATGCACAATTACAGCTATCCTACCTCAATATCACCGCCCCCAGTACCGGACGCATCGGTAAAAAAACCGCTGAAGTTGGCAATCGGATTCAAATTGGCGCGCCATTAATGGTGGTTGTCGATAATGATTATTGGGTAGTGGCGAATTTCAAGGAAACCCAACTGGCAAAAATGAAGGCGAGACAACCAGTCGAAGTTAAGTTAGATGCGATTCCCAGCCATGTTTTTCGAGGTTATGTGGATAGTATTTCGCCTGCTTCTGGTGCTCAATTTTCATTGTTACCACCAGATAATGCGACTGGGAATTTTACCAAAATCGTCCAACGGATTCCTGTCAAAATTGTGTTAGATCCTCAAAGTATTAAGGGCTATGACTCGCGCATTGCTCCAGGGATGTCGGCTGAGGTGACTGTTGAAATCAAATAATTGATTTGAGTTGCTGCGGAGATCTTTACCCCACCCCAGCCCTCCCCTTGTAAAGGCAGGGCTGATCTATTGAAGAAAGGAAAATAAATTTGTAGGTTGGGTTGAGCCTCGTTGGCGGAGCCTCTCTGCGTTGGCGATAGCCTGCCGTAGGTACAGGCAGACACTTTTGCTGAGGCAAAGGCTTCGCCAACGTG
>JANYDE010000150.1 GCA_025359915.1 Chamaesiphon sp. 336R_metabinner_41
GAGAGTTTTGATGATTTTAAATCAGCGATTTCCACCTGTATCGGCACCGCTAATACAGAACGGAAAGAAAAGCTGGACAGCTTATTAACACTCAATTTCCAGTCCTTTGCAAAAGTTCATATCTTACCCGTGTAGAGTATACTAATGAAACCTTACACAGCCTCCTTAGATTCGGGTTGGCGGCATGAATTCATCCAAACCAACAACATTCGGTTGCACTGTGTAACCCAAGGTGAGGGCGAATTAGTCGTTTTATTACATGGTTTTCCTGAATTTTGGTACTCCTGGCGACATCAGATTCCCGCTCTCGCCCGTCACTATAAAGTCGTCGTGCCCGATTTGCGCGGTTATAATTATTCTGACAAACCCCTGACTGGCTACGATCTTGACACCCTCAGTAACGATGTGCAGGGGCTAATCGAGTCATTAGGGTATGCAAAAGCGCATATTGCCGGACATGATTGGGGCGGGGCAATTGCATGGCATCTAGCCCAAAAATGCCCGCAAATGCTCGATCGATTGGCAATCCTCAATGCACCTCATCCGCAACGATTATGGCAGGAATTGGGCGGTAATCTCGATCAGTTGCGACGCAGTTGGTATATGCTGGCATTTCAAGTACCTGGATTACCAGAATGGTTAATTCAGCAAAATCTCAAAGATTTTATCCTCAATGTATTTCGCGGACAAGCTGTCAGAAAAGGGGCTTTTACAGCAGAGGATAATCAGATTTATCAGGAAGCTCTAGAAAAGCCTGGAGTTTTGGGTGCTGCACTTAATTATTATCGCCATTTACTCGCACCCCAAAATTGGCTTCAGAACTGGAATAGTTCTCCTCGTCAGATTACTGTACCGACTTTGATGCTGTGGGGAGAAGATGATAATTTCTTGAGTAATAAGCTGACAGAAGGGATGGAAAAACTTATTTCTGCACCGTTTAAATTGAAGCTAATTCCCCAATGTGGGCATTGGATTCAGCAGGAAGTTCCCCAAATTGTCAATCGGGAATTATTAGACTTCTTCCAATCTGACAAGATTACATCAGTTTCCAAATAAATTTAAATTAGCAAAAACTAATAGGGTTGGCGACATTGCCCACCCTATTTACATCTATTATTCACTTATTTGCTAGCCTAAACATTTACTAATGCTTGAGACACGTATTTGTTTACTAAATTTACAAGTTCGGTAGATGTAAATGGTTTAGTCATATAATCATTAGCACCCACCATTTTGGCTTTTAGTCGATCGAACATTCCATCGCGACTACTGAGCATGAGGATTGGGACATTTTTGAGATTAGGCGATTTGCGGAGGATTTGACAGAGTTCATAGCCATTAATATCAGGCATCGTGATATCCATCAAAATTAACATCGGATGAGAGCGAGTTAGCTTAATCATTGCTTGAGCAGGTTTTAGTAGACTCATCACTTCATAGCCTTGAGCTTCCAATGTTAGCTTCACACTATTTTGCACCGTTTGACTGTCATCGATACAGGCAATCAAAAAACGTTCTTTATCTTGCTTTTCTCCATAGCTAGAAATCTGGGCACTCCGGTTACGAACTAGTGGGATCAGCAGGTGGCTGAGTTCTTGGACATCAATATTTAGTTGATTGGCAATTCCATAAAGACAAAGATTTTGAGTCAATGCTGATTGATAAACTTCAATTGCTTTAGTACTTTGGAGTTGCTGCCACAAGAGTTGATACAAACTATCAATATTTGACAAATATACTCTGACAAATGGCGATGAAATATACGGGCGAATTTTTTGCCATTGCCAAATCAATTGTTTGACTGGTGTAATAATTTGTTGAACTGATGCTGACAAAATTAGTGTATCCAAGTGAGCATCAAGATTAAACTCCATCTCAGCATTACCGATGGACATAATATGAATAAAAGCTTCTTGGGTACAGGTAACTGCTAATTGGCGAGTTTGTTGAAGTGACAATTTACCAGATTTCCATTGATGGCAGATAAATTGATAATCAGACTGCCCCATCGCGAATTCGCTCAAATTAAAGTCGGGATGATGGCATCTAGTTAAATATATTAATCTTTCCCTTTGCCCCAATGTACTAGTTGCAAAATGCAGTTTGCCATTACCAAAATAAGCTTCCCATGAGAGCGAACTATCTAGAGCATCTTTGATAGTCAATCGCCCTGATAGTTCTTGTTGGATAATATCTTTTAATGCTTCAACAATTTTAGTCATCACTGGTATCGATATATTTTAACTAATCTTGTCGATATAGCACGGTTGGACTTCACCATTGGCGAAGATGAGAATAGGATGTAAATTGTGCTTTTGAGACACCTTGCAGGCATTAATCTTTGGAAATAATTACATTGACGACTGCCTGGAGACAGCAATCGAGCTTCAATAAATTAAATATCAATTCCACAAAGCGGAAACAAGATGAAAGGCGGTAAGGAATATTAGTAAATTTACTTAGATAGCTAAACTATCTCCTGTACTTAGTATGCCCATCAAAATAGCGATCGAAACATCTAGTCAATTATCTGTGGATTGGAAACATGTTTACTTTTGAGACAGTCATCACAATTAACTCTCAATGACAAGTAAATCCCCGAATGACTAAAATTGAACAACGCAGAAACTGGATATCCACCACAAAACCAGCTTTATCAATCTTGGTGACAACCAGTTTAGTTTTGCTTGTCGGGATGTCTCCTGGCAATACTCAAGAACGCAAACCATCGCGTACTCTCACCGCCAGTGGTAGAGGTATCGTCACTATTCCTACGACACTCAGCCAAATTCGGCTAGCAATTGAGTCTTCAGGTAAAACCCCCAATAATGCGCAGCAGGAAGCCGCGCAGCGTTCGACACGAGTAATCAATTATCTCAAAACTCAACAGGTAGACAAGCTCCAAACAACTGGTATCAATCTCAATCCCACCTACACCTACCCCAACGGCGGTAAGCCCCAAATAGTAGGATATACAGCCACAAATAGCATCAGTTTTCGAGTGACAACAGAGCGAGCAGGTGCAATACTGGATGCTGCTGTCAAAAATGGTGCCACCCGCATCGATGGGGTGAGTTTTGTTGCTAGCGAACAGGCGATTTATACTGCCCAACTTCAGGCTCTCAAACAAGCCACTCAAGATGCTCAACGTCAAGCGGATGCAGTATTGGAAACTCTCAATCTGAAGCGAAAAGAAGTCATCGGTATTCAAATCAATAGCAGTTCTAGCCCCACGCCAATTCCCGTGGCGGCGCAAATGATGAGCGCAAAAGTAGCTGATATGGCTTCAACTACTCCTGTTGTTGGTGGTGAACAGCAAGTAGAAGCAGCCGTGACGCTGGATATTGGCTATTAAATTAATTAATAATTATTAATTATTAATTAATTGGGTTGCTACTCCCTTCCCGCTCAAAGACTATAGATTAGCCTTTTCTTTATGCCCTCTGCGCTCTCTGCGTCTCTGTCTTGATTTGCTAAACCGTCGGGGAACCCGACGAACGCAAATCGCTGCGGTTAAAAAAAAGATCGCTGAGAGTAATAGGATTCAAGCATTATCTATACTCTTCCAGTGGGAAGGGAGTAGGATGGGGATTCAAACCCCTGTTCTCTAATCTTGTGGTTGCAATTCCCCCACTAACTGAGTGAGCTTTTCCTCACTCACCTGATAGATTTCTCCACAAAACTCACAATTAGCTTCAGCACCCTTGTCTGTGGCAATCATGTCCTCAAGTTCGACTTTCCCCAGCAATTTGAGTGCGTCTAACATCCTTTGTTCCGAACAAGGACAGTCAAATTTTAGCTCCTTTTCTTCTGGGAAGATCGTCAAGCCTAAATCGCCTAATAGTTCCTCTAAAATATCTGGCAAATCTTTGCCAGATTTCAATAGTGGTGTAAACCCTTGCAATCCAAGAACTCTGGATTCCAATAGCGTCACCAATGATTCATCCTGTGCGGATTTTGGCATCACTTGAATCAGGATTCCGCCTGCTGACTGGACACTCTGACTATTCATCGATACACCTAATACCAATGCTGATGGCGTTTGCTCAGAGCTAAATAGATAATTGGCAACATCATCACCAACTTCTCCAGATACTAACTCGACGGTACTAGAATAGGGACGACCATAACCCAGATCCCGAAAGACATAGACAAAACCTTCCCGTCCGATCGCACCACCTACATCCAGCTTACCATCAGCAGTCAGTGGCATCTCAGTATGAGGATGATTGACATAGCCTCTAACCGTCCCATCTACCCCGGCATCGACCATTAAACCACCCATTGGGCCATTCCCCTTCATTCGCAGATTCACTCGTGCAAACTTGGTTTTCATCCCCGATGTGAGCAATAATCCCGCCGCCATCGCTCGCCCCAAAGCATCTGTAGCGACCGGAGAAAGTCGATGCCGCAGTCTGGCTGTTTCGGTAAGGTCGGTGGTAATCGCTGCTACCGCTCGAATTCCGCCACCTGCTGCTGTTGCCCGAATTAGTCGATCCGTCATAACTTTCTTTCAAATATTCCTTTCTCTATTTTAGGTGTTGGCTAACTTAGATTCCAGTTTTGGCATAGTGCGAATTTTGTTGGTGGGGTTGGGCGAGTTTAAATTAGATTTTTAGCTTCGTTGGAGTTCCTAATAATCGATCATTTCATCAACTAATTAAAGATTTCAATATTGGTAAATGCCGCCACAGGCGCACCGTGCCCTACCCAGACAGATTGATTTGGCTCGCCTTTGCCACAGATGGGCGAACCGTACATTTCCCAGGTATTGGCATTGCCTACCGCTACTAGATTGCCCCAGAATTGGGGGGTAATGCCCCGATAATTGGGGTTACGGACAGTTTTGGTTAGTTTGCCATTTTCGATCAATTTGGCGTACTCACAGCTAAATTGGAACTTGTGCCGCCGATCATCGATCGACCACGATCGATTAGACTCCATATAGATACCTCGATCGATCTCACCGATGATTTGATCAAAGCTGCGATCTCCAGGTTCGAGGTTGATATTTGCCATCCGATCGATCGGCGGCCGATTCCAGCTACAAGCGCGGCTACAAGAGACTCCTGGCAATCCAGATCGAGCTTGACTCTCGAGGCTTCCCAGTCCTCGCTCTAGGATTCCATCGCGAATCAAATATTCTTTGGTTGCAGTGGCTCCAATGTCATCAAAGCTATAACTAGCAGTCTCTCCAGCCACCGTCGGATCGAAGGTAATATTCATCAAGGGCGAACCATAGGCGAGATTGCCAAAATCTGTAGGTTTGACGAAGCTTCCCCCTGCGTAATTGCGTTCGTCGCCCAAAATTCGATCTAATTCGAGCGGATGTCCGATACTTTCATGGATTTGCAATAGTAGTTGATCCGGTGCCAATACTAGCGTAGTCGTTTCTGACGGACATTCGATCGCGGTCAATAATTCGATGGCCTGCTCGCCAACTTGCTGTACTCGCTCCCAGACATCGGCGGTGAGAAAGTGTTCCATCCCACCCTGGTAGCATCTGGCTAGTCCTCCGCGATCGCATCGACGTTGGATAATGGCTCCATCCTGAGCTGTAGCGGCATAGTCTGTCGTCATCAGCAGAAATTTCTGATAGACATCGGAGCCATTACTACTGACAAACCAAGTTTCAATTTCGCGGGTAGATAAACTAGCAGTGGTTTGAACGATTTTATCGCTGATTTTGAGCGCGTGACAAATCTGGTTCAATCGATCGCTAATTTCGCCAGGATTCAGCGTATTAAACGGTTGAACGGAGGGAGATACATATTGTCCAACTACCTTTGGTCGCTGGGCTGTCGTGATGGGATAGGTGCGATATTCACTAGCCGCAACTGCTTGGCAATAAGCAGCAGTAGCAGCAGTTTGAATACCTATAGGGGTAATAATATTCGTTGCCCCATAGCCGATTTGTCCATCAATTAGGACTTCGACCATCACACCTTCACTAATACTCTTACTATTATTTTGCGGCATTCCGTCCCGTGCCGATCGACTAATACCGACTTCCCGCACTTTCCTCAATCCCAGCCATTCAACAGGTAGATCGATTGCCTTGCTCGTAGCGTCTTGCAGAGCAGGCAGAGTAAAAGTCAATGAATTTAGTAAATCGCTAAGTTGAAGATTCGGGTTGCAGTAAGTCACAAGCAGATAATTAAGCTGGTGGATATAATTTTAGACTATCAATATTTAGATCTGCTGACCTTAATATTGATTGCCGGATTTCCGCCTGTCGATCGCAGTCACACTACTTGCCTCCAACACTTTGCCATTATCTACTACTGCATAGAGCAACCAGCGATCGCCACAATCCATCCGGTTTTTGACGGTGCATTCCATATAGGAAAGAGCTTCATTTAAGACGATACAACCATTCTCAGCAATTGTTGTCTCTAGACCGACAAATCGATCAATCCCAATTGTTGTTGGTTGCAGAAAATGACGCTGGAGATTGTTGCCTTCTTTGAGAATATTCAGCACAAATTTCTCGCCAGGATTGGCTAAACATTCCAAATCTTTATCCTTCGCGACAGCGATGGTAATCGCTGGCGGCGTGAATCCGGCTTGAGATACCCGCGAAGACATCAAGCCAACGGGTGTACCGCCATTATTGGCGGTAATCACGCACAGAGAGCCAGTTACTCGTCCGATCGCTTGTCCAGTTCGATCTGTCTGTCCGTCTACATTTACCTGTCTGGGCGCACGGACTTTCTTGGCTTTATTGAGAACTTTGGCAAATTCGACTCCCGCTGCTTCGCATTGATCGAGGGTTGCTTGAGTAGGGGCAAATTTGACCCGGATTGGTTCAAAGCCTTGGGGATATCCGACATCTTGCAATTTGCTGACGATCAGATCTACAGCTTCACCACTCCAGCCGTAGGAGCCAAATACGCCAGCTACTTTCGTCTGGTTGGCGGTAGAAAGGATGATACCGAGAGCGGTTTGGATCTGGGTGGGGGGGTGTCCGGCGATCGTCGGAGAACCGATCACAAAGCCATCACAGGCTTGGACAGCGCGGGTGACTTCTTCTGATTCGGTAAATTCACAATCGATCGATCTGACGTTGACACCAGATTGAGTGATCCCTTTTTCGATCGCTCTAGCAAGAGTGGCGGTATTGCCATAGGCGGAGGTATACAACAGGGCGACGCTAAGATCTTTCTTTTGCTGCTGATCGCACCAACTCTGATAATCAAGGGTCAAAACGCTGCGGCTATGGCGGACGATCGAGCCGTGAGTGGGTGCGTAAATCCGCGCAGGGAATTCAGCCAGTTTGGTGAGGATCGCCTCTACCTGGGGGGCTTGGGCGGCATAGAGGCAATCGAAGTAATACTTGCGATCGTCGGTGAGAGTTTTCCAGTGTTCATCAAATACGGCATCATCGCAGACGTGGGAGCCGAATAGTTTGTCAGTATAGAGGATGCCAGTGGCTCGATCGAAGATACAGAGCGCGTCGGGGTGGCGGGGCGTGGGGACAAAGCGGAATTGGAGGATATGTCCATTACCGAGATCGAGGATTTCTTCGTCGCGGACGACGTGGACTTTGAGAGTTTGGTTGGTGCCAAATTCGATGCCCAAATCATGGGCTTCATCTTCACGGGGGGTGGGGAGATCGAAGGATTGGTTGGCAAATACCGATCTCAGGGTGTTTACACCTGGTTTCGAGCAGATAATCGTGGCGTAGGGAGCAGCTTCGAGCAGGCGTTTAAGGGTGGAAATCCGGTTCGGGTTAACGTGGCTGAGGATGATGTAGTTGAGGCGTTGGTAGTAGGCGTGTTGTCCGAGTTCTTCGAGGAAGATATCGGTGAAGGATTCGCCAGGAGGATCGATCAGCGCGGTGGATTCGCCTTCAATCAGGTAGGAATTAGCGGTGGTGCCTTTTTGACGGGCGTATTCGATTTCAAATTTGAGGCGTTCCCAGGTGCGGGAGCGAAGGACGGTGGTGTTCGGGGCGATTTCGGCGATTTGGACATCGCGGGGTTTTGTTGGTGTCATGGGTTTTGGGTGGGTGGCGGAGCAGTAGGCGTTACGTATTTTTACTATGTGGGGTTTTCTGGTGGGCTGAAAATCCGCTCCGCTGGTGTAGCCTTTCCGAAGGAAGTGGAGGGGTGCCGCAGGCAGGACATTTATAGTCCGGGTGGGTAGATCTCCGCAACTCATCCATAAAAATCCTCAGATTCAAAATCTCTTGTGAAATGAAGACGCATTTGATGAGAGCAAAAATTCATTTATCTCTCTGGCGACAGCGCGAACAGCTTGACGATCTTGCCCAGAATAAATATTTATTTTAGATGAAACGTCTTTAGATCGAATATCTGCGCTACTAGGAGTTTTACAAGGGGAAGAAGAGGTCTGTCCAAAAAGATTTTCACACTCACTTAAATCTACTGCCACTGGATTATGTATTGTGATTTCAGCAGATTTTGAAAATTGAAATGTTCTAACTAAAGTACACTCAGTTTGCCCCAAAGAACGGACACATGAGAAATCAGTATATTTAGTACTAAGCAAGAAAGATACTGATAAAAATACTGCCAATATCCCAGAAAACAAGAGAATAAATATCAAGCCATCTAAAAGTATATTATCTTTATCAAAGTATCTCATAATTTATGTTTGCTCTCCGATCGATCTCGCCCAGATCCGAATCACCAACAGAATCCCCATTACTAGCAGAAAGGCGCAGGCGGATAAGGTTTGAGTCCAAGGAATTTCAAGGACACCTTTGACGATGACTTCGCGCAGCACCGAGACAATGGCAACTTCGATCGCAACGGCAATTGATACTCGTTGTTCCTGAAGATAAATAATTAATAATCGGAATAGTTCGACGAGAATTAATATGAATAGAATATCAGCGGTAACTGCTTGAAAATCCAGGGGTGGTAGCAGGGAGAGAAACATCGACCGCAATTGCAATACCATCACCCCAAATAAGCCGAGGCAAAGGGAAATGATGATAAAGTCTTGCACTGATTCTAGTACGAGGACAACTCGATCGATCCAAATTGGGGGTGAGGTCGATCGATTTTTTACTACTTTTTCCATACAGATTTTAGCGTCTACGGCTACCGAATCCAGAACTCGATCGACTGCGACCACTACCGAAACTACGACTGGAACCGCCAGAGGGACGAACCGTAGAGCGAGATCTGTCGGATTGGCGGAGGGTGCTGCTACCGAAACCGGAGCCTGTCGATCGAGTGCGTTCTACAGTTCGATTAGGATTGTTATTAGTGCGATTGAAGTTATCGTTATTATTCAATCTGCCAGTTGTGCGTAATGTTGTGCGATTGACAACTGCGGGGGGTTGAGTATTGTAACGAGTCTGATAACTTTGGACGGCTTGACCATAATTATTACCATAGCCACCGTAGCCTTGCATCCCACCAGAATTGTATTGTGGGGGCATATAGTATTGTGGTCTAAAGAACATATTACTGATCACCTGTCCAGCAACTTGTCCCGCGACGGCTCCAGCAAATGGCTTCCAGAAACTGGATTCTTGTTTGACAACGACGGTTTCTTTTTGTCCGGTTTGGGGATTCGTTTGAGATTGAGTCACATTATGGACATACTCAACTTTGAAATCCTCTGGCATGTGGAGGGAAACTTCCCCTTTCTCAGACTTGAAATAAGTCTTTTCACCCGCTTTGACTTCTTCATCAGTTAGCCGCGCCATCTGAAGTTTGGTGCTGCGGTACACAGGTGGCGTTCCAGCAGGTGTATTTAGCAGCATCAGGCTATATTCGCCGTTCGCATCATTATAGGTGGCTTGCTGGACGGGATACTTGCCTTCCGCGATTGGTGTTTGGCTAGTATTATTACTAACAGTTGGACTTTGGACAGAGGTCGGGGTGGCTTGATTTTGTCCCTGAGATGCCTGCTTTTCATCTCCACCGCCACAGGCGACTGAAGTGAGTGACAAGGTTAAAGCCATGAAAATTATCATTAATCGACGTAACATATAAGCTGATTTCATGACTGTTATATTCTTTATTTTACCTAATTCTTAGGTTAATCGACAATTTAGCATCTCAGGACAAAGATAGATATTCACTGTTCTAGTATCAAATTAGATATCTAGAACAGTCGATAGTGGATAGTGAATGAGTTGTTAGTGTGTAACGGTGATGGTGAATAAAGAGAGGCTCTGCCAACGCAATCGTCTATTGGTTTGGCGAGAATGCAACGCCTTTATCTTTTACAGTCAATACTAGTCGATTGTCCATCGATCTAAATACCCAAGAAACCGATCAGTGAGATCTGGTTAACCGCATCTCACAAGTAACCCTATCCACCATCCACTATTTACAATGGAATCAACTCAGGGAAATTCTGAAGCACTTGATCGTCGGTTAATTCTTCCCCAAATCGAGCAGGCGAAAAGTGAACATAAATTGCCCGTAAGCGTTCTTGATAGTGCAGATTGATCAGCGATTTCAAGGCTGTTTTCATTGCAGACATATCGGCTAAATCAGCTTCAATACTAGGCTCTTCTCCTTCCAATGCCACGGTCAACATTAGAATCAAATTTCGGGTAGGAGTGAGTGTTAATTGTTCATTTGGACTGGGATTAGGTGCCGCCAAATCGGGTTCACTGAGATAACGTCCAGCGGAATCAGTAAACAATTCATTGGCATAATCACCAGCTCCACCTTCATCCCAGAATACATCACCTTCATTGGCTGCCGATCGCCAATAGGTATCATACTGTAATAAATTTTGACAAATTTCGACTAATCCCTCGCCGACAATCGTCAAATCACCATCGGATTCGATCGCTTGTCGCGCCGCTTGGTTTAAGATGCCCAATAATGGCGACACCTCTTCACCGCCTAAATGCAAGAAGATTCTGGCTACGACAAATTGGGTTTTGCCTGTGAATTTATTAAATCGATCGCGTAAACTCATAATAGTAGAGAGGGTGGGAGAGAGTTGAGGATAAATAAATCTTTCTTTACTGTCAACTGTCAACTGTCAACTGTCAACTGTCAACTGCCAACTGGGGTTATCATAGTCACAATAGGCGATCGACATCAAATAAATATGGATACACTGGAGCGCGATCCACATATCGCAGCAGTCATCTTTGACCTTGATGGCGTAATTACGAATACAGTCTACTTCCATTATCTCTCATGGCAGCAATTAGCGGATGAAGAGGGGATTCCGTTTGACAAGTTGGCTCACGATCGCGGTATGTTAGGATTGAATCGAGAAGACGCACTATGTTATATTTTAGGCGATCGAAAAGTCGATCCGATTCAACAGCAATTACTCTTAAAACGAAAGAACGATTGCTATCTCGAACTCATTAATGAACTTAATCACGAGCATCTCCTTCCAGGTATCGGTAATCTGTTAGTCGAACTCCATGCTGCTGGTGTGAAAATTGCCCTTGGCTCTTCGAGTAAAAATGCCGAGTTAGTATTGAACCGCTTAGGGATTAGCCACTTCTTCAATTTCATGGCGGATGGTAATAGTGTTCCGCGTCTCAAACCCGCTCCAGATATCTTTCTCTATGCAGCTAAATCGATCGCAATCGAGCCGCGTCAGTGTCTAGTCATCGAAGATGCTCCCGCAGGTGTCGCCGCAGCTCTAGCCGCTGGGATGTGGGTATTAGGTGTTGGTCCTTTAGATCGATTATCACAAGCAGATCTAGTCTTACCAACTCTATCAGGAATTAGCTGGATAGATATTATGGCAAAGATTAAATATTGCTTTAATTCACAAATAATTGATAGTTGATAATTTATGTCTCAGAAATTTAACATTGGCGCAAATGTGCAAGTTATCGCGCTACCCGCATATCTGAAAACTGCTGATCCGATGCCGATGTTGCGCTCTCCTAGCTGTTTAGAGCTGGGTTCGATCGGGGTGATACTCGGTCAGAAACCTGGCAACTATTGGGTGGTAAAATTTGATAGAAGTTCCTTTCTGCTCGAAGATCGCTATTTAGAAGTACTCGGTACTGAATCTAGCTGAGATTGCGATACAAAAATTAGCGTTGCTTATCAATCTCATAAGTTATCCTGAATAGTGAGGACAGATTTAGAGGTAGCTTCAAATGACACAGGCTTTTAATGGTGGAGACAATAGCAGACTCTTTGTACGCAGTACTCCGTCAAAACTGTGGCGGAATATCGCCATTGGTAGTCTGGGGTTCTGGTTGAGTGGTAGTCTGATTTTGGATTTCGTCGTCATGCCCACGATGTGGACAACAGGGATGATGGAGAGTAGTGGCTTTGCCTCGGCGAGTTATAGTATTTTTTGGATTTTCAATCGGGTAGAATTAGTCTGTGCGGCGGCGGCGTTGAGCAGTATTTGGGCACTGATTGAGGTATCGCTATTTAGTGTAGCTACCAATCGCAAATTGTTTGCAGGTGCGATGATGCTAATGGCGATCGCGCTAAGTTATACTTTTATTCTTACTCCATATATGAGCGGTTTGGGTATCGATTTGGATGTCCTCGCAACGACGAAAGCGATTCCGGTAGAGATGAATCAAATGCACTCGATTTACTGGGTATTAGAAGCAAGTAAATTAGGGATTGCGGGGATGTTATTATCTTTCTGCAATAGTTCGGCTGCTGAATAGATTTAGACAAAGACTCGATCAAACTTAATTCCAAAAATAAAAAAATCCACAGCAGATTTCTCTGTCTGTGGATTTTTAGGACTTAGCGCAATTCATCACTTTCACCAAAATAATCAACCATTCCCGATCGACCTATAAAAGTAGGTTCAGCGATACAATAAATATAGATCGCTCTACACCAAATTCTGATAGCCCCATGACCGTAGCTACACCGACTAAAATCCAGTATGAAGCCGTAATTGGGTTAGAGACTCACTGTCAACTCAGTACGGCTACCAAGATTTTTTGTAACTGTTCTACCGAGTTTGGTTCTGTACCCAACCATAATATTTGTCCTGTCTGTACAGCAATGCCTGGGGTATTGCCAGTTTTGAATGAGAAAGTGCTAGAATATGCTGTCAAAGCGGGTTTAGCTCTCAATTGTCAAATTGCGGCTTATAGTAAATTCGATCGCAAGCAATATTTTTATCCTGACTTACCCAAAAATTATCAAATCACTCAATTCGATCTCCCCATCGCCGAGCATGGTTGGGTAGAAATCGAAATCCTCGACGATGCTGGCGTACCTACGCGCAAGAAAATCGGCATCACCCGGATGCACATGGAAGAAGATGCAGGGAAACTTGTGCATGGTGGGAGCGACAGATTAGCCGGATCCAGTTATTCCCTTGTCGATTACAATCGGACTGGTGTACCGCTGTGTGAAATTGTCTCCGAGCCAGATCTTCGGAGTGGGATTGAAGCGGCTGAATACGCCCAAGAAATTCGCCGGATCATTCGCTATTTGGGCGTAGGGGATGGCAATATGCAAGAAGGCTCGCTGCGTTGCGATGTAAATATTTCTGTGCGTCCTGTGGGGCGTGAGGCGTTTGGGACTAAAGTAGAGATCAAGAACATGAACTCCTTTAGTGCAATTCAACGGGCGATCGATTACGAGATTGAACGTCAGATTGCGGCTATCGGCAATAATGAACCAATTTTCCAAGAAACACGGCTATGGGAAGAAGGTACGCAACGCACGATTAGTATGCGGAGCAAGGAAGGTGCGAGCGATTACCGCTATTTCCCTGAACCCGATTTAACTCCGATGATTTTGGCGGATAGTCAAAAGGCGACGTGGAAATCCGAACTACCAGAATTACCTGTCGAAAAACGTCATCGCTATCAAGAGGAGCTGGGTTTATCACCCTATGATACGCGAGTCTTGACCGACGATCGATCTGTCGCCGAATATCTGGAAGCAGCAATTACCGCTGGTGCGGATATCAAGCAAGCCGCTAACTGGGTGATGGGTGATATTACCGCCTATCTGAAGAATCAGAAAGTAGGGATTAAAGATATCGCACTGACTCCAGTTATTTTAGCTGAATTAGTCAATCTGATTGATAAAGGTACAATTAACGGCAAAATTGCTAAGGAAATTTTACCCGAGCTATTCGAGCATGGCGGTTCGGTTCAAGCATTAGTTGATAGCAAAGGATTGACTTCAATTTCCGATCCTGCGGAATTGGAAAGAATTATCGATGAACTGCTGGCTGCTAATCCGAAGGAATTAGAACAATATAAGGCGGGAAAAACCAAGCTGTTAGGCTTCTTTGTCGGACAAATGATGAAGCAAACTGGTGGACGTGCAGAGCCTAAATTAGCTAACCAAATCTTAGCTAAAAAACTAAACGGCTAGTATACAAATCCCCTCCACGGAGGCAGGGCTGATCTATTGAAGAAAGGAAAATAAATTTGTAGGTTGGGTTGAGCCTCGTTGGCGGAGCCTCTCTGCGTTGGCGATAGCCTGCCGTAGGTACAGGCAGACACTTTTGCTGAGGCAAAGGCTTCGCCAACGTG
>JANYDE010000091.1 GCA_025359915.1 Chamaesiphon sp. 336R_metabinner_41
CTCAAATGTTGCTGGGGTTACACCACATAAACGTTTGAACTCTGTCGGCTCTAAATTTTTAACTAGTGAATAACTCACTTTCGATTAGTTGAATTTCTATCTATTGTACAACTCTCTCGGACTTTCGCAGGAGGTCTATTGTAATGGTTGGGACATAAGAGAAATGTTTTAGGATAAATATTTAATCGCAAATTGAGGAGCGATTTAAGTTTGTATTCCTACACAATACTTCACTGATTAATATAGAGTTATAGTTTAATATCTCTCCAATTAGCAGCATCACAAAATAAAGATAAGTGCTTTAAATTAGTGGTCGCAACAACAACTTTCCGCCCTGGAAACTCATCTCTGATTAGTTGATACTGAGCAGAAATAATAATATCAATGTCAATATCCTTCTCGTCTCTGGTAGTCCGCCCACTTGTGGATGCTCTAGCCCAAAGCTCGGCAGCTAAATCCAGAGCCTCGGTTGAAACAGGGAGAAATTCTAGAAACCTATCTGCCTTTAAAAACTCTAGAGACTTAATTCCTGGAAGCACCTCACCCGATCTCATCGAAGAGCTTATCAGTCCTCTCATTACTTCATAGTTGCAAAGATCGGAAGTGACAAAGCGACCACCTCTAGCAAATAGAGAATAAAACCACTGCCGACATTGTTTTGCCTCCTCGAATAAATTATTATCGTTAGAAATCAATCCAAGAATATTAGAATCTATGAAAATAATCATTCGTTAAACTACTTCCGCACCTCTTCAAGCAGTTTGTACAAATGTTCAAACTGTCTATCACTTTCAGCTTGTTCTTCCGGTGATAAAGCATTCCAGATTTCCTCACGTTTGCGCTGATGTTGCTCGATCATCGCTACTCTCCGCGCCGTTTCTTCTGGGGTTAATTCCACAAATTGATATTTTCCTGTAGATGTTAAATTGGAAATTGGGCGACTGTGTGGTGAAGATTCTGTTTCTACAGCAGAAAGTTCTTGCCAATCTCCAGCAGCATCAGGAGGTGTAACCATTAGTTTCCCTTTGCGGACATTAATTTGTGCTAAAATAGCGATATCGCCTCAAATCAGGCTTATTTACGGCTTATTTGTACATTCCCTCGAAAAGGGGGATTAGCGGTGAAGTGAGCAACCGTGCAGAAAGTGACGCTAAGGGAAATATTACCGTTCTCACCATGTCAAATTGGGAAAATAGTCCGCTAAGACCGAATGCGCCTAGATTGCCCATCCCGCCAAAAATGTCTAAGTAGAACTGAGAGCCAGTTTAGGCAAAGCTTTAACCGCGATCTTGCAGGTTTTTGCACGTATCCTGTAGCGATTCACTTCATCCTTTCCAGGATGGTAATGGACGCACTGCTAGATTATTGATGAATCTCAGTTTGCTCAGATCTGGGTATCCGATTGCGGTGATTAAAACTGAAGATCGCTCTGCTTATATCAATGCTATTGTTGCTTGGCAATCTGGTGGAGCTAATTCCGCGCTCAAGGAGACAATTGCCAAATGTGTTGAGTCTTCACTCGTGGAAATCTTGAGTTTAGCTGGTGAGGGGGTGTAAATAATTATGGAGATCGTTCAACCTTATAAACTACCCTTTCTAGAATTTCTCGGCTGGCAAATTGCTGATGTTTACCAATTGACTCAACTAGAAATGCTTGCCAGTTACGAACGGGGTTGGCGGTATCGCCATATTACTCATCTTCTTGCTAGTGAGTTGGCATTTATCAAACAACTCGCTGTAGATCGCAAATCATAGTTATCCAGTGAATTTATGGACTTTCAGTGAATCAGGTGATGAACTTTTGCTATTTATGTGAAAACACATCGGTGAACTACTGACAATGATTGAGAGAATTTCGTAATGCAGATTCCAATTCCCCAAGTGGTTAAAGTCAATGATGCGCTGGAAGTTGTCCCCGTTATCCCCGATTCGAGGGTGGAAATCTGGGATAGTTTTCTGTCTCTCCAAATTAAAGAAACTACTCAAAGATCTTATACAAAAGCTCTGGCTGATTTCTGTCTAAAGGTTTACCCAGATTTGTCAATTTCCGATGCGCTCCAAAACTTTTTATTACTCTCTCAATCTGATGCTCTCACCTTTGTACTGACTTATCGCAAGATCTTAATTGATTTGAAGTTATCTAGTGCCACAATCAATCAACGCTTATCAGCTCTTAAATCTTTAGTTGACTATGCGAGAAAACGAGAATTGTGTAGCTTTACTTTGATCGATGTGAAAGGACTGAGAAGTCAGAAATATCGGGATACTAGGGGAAGAACTGTTGATGAATATCGCAGTGTGTTGGCAGAGATAGATCGATCTACGCTTCTAGGTAAACGTGATTATGCAATCTGTCGGTTGTTGTGGGATAATGCTTTGAGAAGAGGTGAGATAGTTTCACTCGATCGATCTAATTTCCTACCCCAAGAAAGCAGATTGATGATTCTGGGTAAAGGGACATTAGAATTACAGTCGATCGATCTCAATCCAGCAGTTGTTATAGCTATTAATGATTATTTATTAGTTAAGCCAAATCCTGATAATTTAGCTTTATTTGTAAGTAATAATGGCAAACGATTAGATGGAAAAGATATCGCCAGAATCGTCAAGAAATATGCCGAGCCTGTAGGGATCGATCTTTCACCCCATCGGGTGAGACATATACTAAGCACGGCTAGTAACTAGACTTTTTCAGGTGTAAATTTTTGGCGATCGAATGGTATGGTCAAGGGGTCGGATTGAATTCGTGCGAATCTAATGCTGAGAATAAATTTTGTCGAAGAAGATATCAAAAAGCTCC
>JANYDE010000101.1 GCA_025359915.1 Chamaesiphon sp. 336R_metabinner_41
TCACGTAGCTGCAACCCGACCGCCGCGAGCCAGCGCGACGACTCTGCGAGGAACGTCTTGCTCGCGTAGGAGGGCACGGGAAACGCGCGCGGTGGCGCGGGGAGCATGACCGGATTGTTCTTCGGCGATCGCGCCTGACACTCGCGATTCCAGAGGACTCGCTCGGGCAGTCCGAAGTCCGTCAGCTCAGCGTTGATGTGTGGACCCGGGCGGACGATCGCGAGAAGGCCATTTTTTCTCACACTTTGGTCACGATTGATACTAGTCTTTATGTATTGGTGCAAGATGTGAGGTTTATGATTTCCTCCCCCAGTGGAACTACACAGCGAAACCACAATTACATCAAGAATTGTAAGTTATTTAATCCTCATTCCTTAGTGTAAGTTTCTGCTCGACTACTCATTTCACCCCATTATCTGCCGATTTTCTACTGATAATCGATTATTGCTGGTGGGTTTGGGCGGGTTTGAACGAGATTGATAGTTCATCCGTCATTGACAGCATAAAGCGGCGTTTTTATTCTGGGGGAACCCCAGAATAAAAAAACGACAAGACACCCGCCCCTAAAGATCCGTGAGGTCTAATTCGATCGATCAATACCGATTCTCCAAGGAGAGACTACGCAGCTTCAATCAGATCCGCATTCAAATCGACTAACCTAGATGAAATCGTCTCTAAAAGTGTCCAGATTATTCATAACGTGTTAATTTCATCGATCGAAGATTCCAGTCCAACTTATCACTACACGGGTTATTGTCCCCATAGTGGCGAACTATTAAAATTACCGCGTACTCAGGGGGTGGAACAGATTGCCCGTAGTTTAATGGTGGAATTGGCACAGGAAGATATATATGCTCGTGAAGGTAAGATGTATGGTGTGTTATTGGTCGAGACTAATACTGGTGAATATTGCTCGATTAAGGCTTTTTCGGGGCTATTGAATAGCTTGGCGGTGGTGGATGGATGGGTACCGCCAATTCCTGGACGCGATCGAGTAGCCGCCGAGGAAGCTGCTACGCTAAAGGATCTAGCGATGATGAAGCAAGAATTAATCGATTTGGATCGAACTACCGAAAGAGAGCAATATCAACTACTAGCAGCGGAATTTGTCCTCAGGATCGAGCAATTATCGATCGAACATCGTCGGCGCAAAGCAGTTCGGCACCAACAGCGAACGGAATATGAGTCTACTCTCAGCGATTTGACACTAACCGCAGCACTCAACGAACTAGTCGCTCAAAGCTGTCAGGACGGACGAGAACGCGATCGACTCAGACAAGAACGTGATGCAGTTTTACACCCGCTCAAAGCGATTTTAGACCAGGCTGACGATCGAATTCGGGAACTGAAGCAACAGCGCAAGAAGATCTCTCGTCAATTGCAAGAGCAGATGCACAATGCTTATCGGTTGATGAACTTTTTGGGCACATCTAGCTCGTTGCGAGAATTGATGCCCGCAGGTATTCCCACTGGTACGGGCGACTGTTGTGCGCCGAAGTTGCTGCACTATGCTGCGAGTCATGGGCTGAAGCCGATTGCGATGGCGGAGTTTTGGTGGGGGGATGGAGAGGGGGGACGGGGGGACGGAGGAAATAAACAGAAGTATCAGGGGGAGTTTTATGGGGCTTGTGAGGAGCGGTGTCAGCCGTTGATGGGGTTTATGTTGGCGGGTTTGTCGTCGCAGCCTGTTGAGTTGGCTTTACCGATTATCTATGAGGATGAGTATCTGATTGCGGTTGATAAGCCTGGGGGATTGTTGTCTGTACCTGGACGGACGAGTGACTTACAGGACAGCGTTCTGACTCGGTTACGACAATTATATCCTGAGCTTTATACCGTCCATCGACTCGATCGAGATACTTCGGGGATATTATTATTGGCACGGGATAAATTGACTTATCGACATTTGAGTCAACAGTTTGAGCATCGCCAAATCCACAAGGTATATGAGGCGATTCTGGGTGGAATAATCGCGATGGAGCAAGGATCGATCGATCTACCACTATGGGGAGATCCACTCGATCGACCACGCCAAACGGTAGACTTTAATTTTGGTAAATCTAGTATCACTAAGTTCCAGGTATTAGGTCAAATCGACGGCTACACGCGAATTGAGTTTTTTCCAGTTACAGGGCGGACGCATCAATTGCGAGTCCATGCCGCCGATGCTAGAGGGCTAGGTGTGACTATTTTGGGCGATCAACTGTATGATTGTCAGGCAAATGCAGAACGTTTACATCTCCACGCACGAGAGCTGAGTTTTACACATCCATATACACTAGAACGAATTTCGCTTCAAATCCAATGCCCATTTTGAGTTCAATAACCCACGAGATCCCCGACTTCTTTGAGAAGTCGGGGATCTGTCTCAGCGTCTAACCTCTATCCCCTATCCCCTATTCCCTAACCCCTAATTCTGTTAGAGTGAGAACTGAGAAATTTAAGTGTTGTAAATCCACAATGGCAGAAACTCTATTTTTTAATGCCCTCCGAGAAGCCATTGACGAAGAAATGGAGCGGGATTCATCGGTATTAGTCATGGGTGAAGATGTCGGACATTACGGCGGTTCGTACAAAGTCACCAAAGATCTTCATAAGAAATATGGAGACTGGCGGATCCTGGACACCCCGATCGCTGAGAATAGTTTTACGGGGATGGCTGTAGGTGCTGCCATGACAGGATTGCGTCCGATTATTGAAGGCATGAATATGGGCTTTCTGCTCCTAGCCTTCAACCAGATTTCCAATAACGCAGGGATGTTGCGTTATACCTCTGGTGGTAATTTTACGATTCCCTTGGTCATTCGTGGCCCTGGTGGTGTGGGTAGACAATTGGGTGCCGAACACTCCCAACGGTTGGAAGCTTATTTCCAGGCGGTTCCTGGTTTAAAAATTGTCGCCTGTTCGACTCCGCGCAATGCCAAAGGATTGCTAAAAGCAGCAATTAGAGACGAAAATCCAGTCTTATTTTTCGAGCACGTTTTACTCTACAACCTCAAAGAAGACTTACCCGATGATGAGTATGTACTTCCATTGGATAAAGCTGAAATCGTTCGTCCAGGTAAAGATGTCACCGTACTTACCTATTCACGGATGCGTCATCACTGTACCCAAGCAATGAAAATCTTGGAATCCGAAGGGAAAGATTACGATCCCGAAATTATCGATCTAATTTCGCTCAAGCCGTTGGATCTGGAAACAATTGGGGCATCGATTAAGAAGACGCATAAAGTAATTATCGTCGAAGAATGTATGCGTACAGGTGGAATTGGCGCGGAATTAGTCGCTTCGATCAGTGACCATTTCTTCGACGAATTAGATGCTCCTGTCTTGCGGATGTCGTCACAAGATATTCCCACCCCTTACAATGGGAAGTTAGAATATCTGACGATTATTCAACCACCACAGATTGCTGAAGCGATCGAAAAAATGGTTGATGGAAAGCTCTAAAGGTGTCATGTAAATGGGCAAATGGGTAAATGAGAAATCTGAACACCCATAGCCCATTAGAATATATGAACGATCTAAAACAACTAACTTTTTAAAATATTAGGCAACTAATTTTCTCACTATAAAAACTCAAATATCGACCATCAGCTAAATAGCTAAGTGCAATACCCATTAGACAGAGATTAGCTAATATCTAAGTGGTGGGCAGTGCCTACCCTACCTAGCTAAACCACTAAACCACTAAACCACTAAACCACTAATGCAAAAACAGCGAGTTATTTTAGGCTTAATAATAGTCCTAGTTATCGCCGCGATTACTCTGCTATTTAATAAGCCGATGCGCTTAGGATTAGATTTACAAGGCGGCTCAGAGCTAACTATTCAGGTGAAGCCTACTAAAGAGCATCCGGTAATTAGTCAACTAGATATCGATGCAGTTCAAAAAGTAATTGAAAATCGGATCAATGGTTTGGGTGTCTCCGAAGCACTGATCCAATCTGCTGGCAACAATCAGATTTTAGTCCAGCTACCTGGTGTCAACGATCCGCAACAAGCAGAACGCGTATTAGGTGGTACAGCTCAACTCGAATTCCGCGAACAAAAAGCTGGAACGGAAGGAAAATTAGGTGCCGAGACAGCGGTACTAAATGAGGCTAAAGCCAAGAAAGAAATCCTCAAAAAAACTAAATCTACCGATAAACAAGCGATCGAGACTATTCAACTAGCGATCGACAAACAATATATTGAAATTGGTAAATTATTCGACAAAGCCGTAATTACTGGTAAACAGCTTAAAAATGCTAGCCCACAACCATTATCCGCAAACTCTTGGGAAGTAGCACTAGAATTTGATGGTGCTGGCGGCGATGCTTTTGCGAAGATGACCAAAAGTCTCGCGGGAACTGGTAGATCGATCGGTGTATTCTTAGACAATGACCCCATTAGTACCCCAACTGTCGGCCCTCAATTTGTGGCAACGGGGATTACTGGTGGTAAAGCCGTAATTACAGGAAACTTTACCACCGAAACTGCCCAAAATTTAGCAGTCCAACTGCGAGGCGGTTCGCTCCCAGTTCCCGTCGAAATCGTCTCCAACCGCACGGTAGGTGCAACCCTGGGACGAGACAGCATTCAGCGCAGTATCTACGCTGGGATTGGCGGATTATTCCTGGTAGCGATTTTCATGGGTGTCTACTACCGATTACCTGGAGTAGTTGCTGACGTTGCACTAATTATCTACTCGATTCTCACCCTAGCAGCTTTTAATATTCTGGACGTAACTTTGACTCTCCCTGGGATTGCCGGATTTATTCTTAGTATCGGGATGGCGGTAGATGCAAACGTACTCATCTTCGAGCGCACCCGTGAAGAAATCCGCTCTGGTAAAACGTTGTACAAGTCCGTAGAGTCAGGTTTTCACCGTGCTTTCGATAGTATTTTGGACAGCCACGTAACAACGTTAATCTCTTGCGGGGCGTTGTTTTTCCTCGGTTCGGGATTGGTGAAAGGATATGCTGTTACTTTAGCGGTTGGGGTGTTGTTGAGTCTGTTTACTTCGCTGACATGTACTCGGACATTCTTGCTGTTATTGGTGCTGGGTTTTCCGGCTTTACGTCAGCGCACTCAGTTGTTTGCGCCGAGTGTTCCGAGTAGTTAGGAATTTTCGATATTTTTCGTTGACAGGCGTAGATTTTTACCCCATCCCAGCCCTCCCCTTTACAAGGGGAGGGAGCCGGAGCCGGCTCCGGCGAGGGAAAGCCCCCTTTACAAGGGGGTTGGGGGTAAAATCTCAGCTTAATATAAATAACCCCAAATCAGCATGAAAAAATTTAGTGTAACTAAACAGCGCAAATGGTGGTGGCTGCTATCGAGCGCACTAATATTAACTGGAATTACCTCGATGCTTTTATCGTGGACGAATCCAGAAATTGGCTCGCCGTTACGGAGAGGATTAGATTTTACAGGTGGATCGAAGCTACAATATGAACTAGATTGTTCCATCGCGAATAATTGCAAACCGATCGATATTGTTACTGTCCGCGAAGTAGTGAAGTCACAAGGATTTGTCGATCCAATTATCCAAGTAATTGGCAAAGATTCTACGGGCTTATCAATTCGGACAAAAGATCTCAAGGTTGAGGCGAGAACTAAATTAGAAGCAGCTCTTGCCGAAAAAATTGGCAAATTCGATCCGAAGAAAAACCAAAATGATACCGTTGGGCCGACATTGGGCGCGGAATTATTTCAAAATGGCTTAATTGCGATCGGATTGTCCTTTGGATTGATCCTACTATATCTAACCTTCCGGTTCAAATTTGACTACGCATTTTTTGCCTTCGTTGCTCTCTTCCATGACGTATTTATTACCACTGGCATCTTCTCAATTTTAGGTTTAGTTGGTGGCGTAGAAATCGATAGTCTATTCGTCGTAGCTATTTTGACGATCATCGGTTTTTCTGTCAATGATACCGTCGTTATTTACGATCGAATCCGTGAAGTTATCAGCCTCCATCCAGATCAACCTATCGATCAAATTGTAGATGATGCCGTCAATCAAACGATGTCTCGATCGATCAACACCACACTCACAGTTCTGCTCACTCTGCTATCCATCTACTTATTTGGTGGTGACACACTCAAGAACTTTGCCCTGTGCCTGATTATTGGTTTTACCGCTGGAGCTTACTCTAGTATCTTTATCGCCAGTACTCTCTTTGGTTGGTGGCGAAAAAATCATCCGGTGACACCCAATCCAGCGGTGATAACTTCTGAATCCTAGGAGCTATGTCTAGATTGAATCAGCCAGCACATCCGACATCTGACTCAGCCCCAGAAATTGAACTCGATCCCATTTTTAAAAGCCAAATCGATAATCTTTACCGTCTGAATGTCTATGGTAGATGGCTAGTCATCGGGCTGATGTGGCTGACAATTGGTGCTTACAGCCTGTGGGGACTGCGATACCCCATTTCGCTCATCCAAGAGGATTTCACCTGGGCTGCGGTCAAATACGGGCTGATTACAGAGCTAATTCCGGCTCTGGGGTTATGTTTGTGTGTCGGGATGATGACTGGTACCTTAGTTTGGCAAAGTCGGAATATTATCTGGGGTATCTCTAAAAAAGAACAACAACGGCTCATCCAGCAAGTTGGCAATATTCGCAAACAAGGTAGCTCTCATCCGCTCTGGAAATTTGTTGTTAAGTGAGTGGATAGTGAATAGTGAATGGTTAAATTGATAGATTCGGTGCTATGAGCTAGGCACTTTCTCCCAGATATGTTTCAGTAATATATTCACATAGAATAACTACTTATTACTTATTACTTAATTCCTCATGCAATCTCCAACCCTTGACACCCAACATCCGCCATCACCAAAACTCATCGATGCTTGCGTGCATTGTGGATTTTGTCTTTCGACGTGCCCTAGTTACCGCGTTTTGGGGACAGAGATGGATTCGCCACGGGGAAGAGTGTACATGATGGATGCGCTCAATCAGGGTGAAATCGAACTCACCCCTGCGGTTGTCAGTCATTTTGATAGTTGCTTGGGTTGTTTGGCTTGTACGACGACCTGTCCGTCGGGAGTGCAGTACGATAAACTAATTACGTCGATGCGATCGCAAATTGCTCGCAATCATCCACGCCCATTAGTCGAGCGGTTATATCGACAATTTATCTTTGGATTATTTCCCTATCCCAATCGGCTGCGGTTATTATTGATTCCGCTGTTTGTTTATCAGAAACTCGGCTTGCAACAATTTGTCAGACAGACGGGCATAATTGAAAAAATTTCGCCCCATCTAGCTGGGATGGAATCAAACCTTCCTGAATTATCGCTCAGTACATTTCAAGATACTTTACCCGAATTAATTCCCGCTCAATGTACGAAAAGATATAGAGTGGGGATGATCTTAGGTTGCGTTCAACGGTTGTTTTTCGATCGAGTAAATCAGGCTACAGTAAGAGTACTGACGGCAAATGGTTGTGAAATTGTGATTCCTCAGTCTCAAGGTTGTTGTGCTGCTCTACCACACCATCAAGGCGAAGATGAGCAAGCAAAAACTCTCGCCAGACAGATGATTGACAATTTTGCCCAGACAAATGTGGATGCAATTATTATCAATGCGGCTGGTTGTGGACATACCTTGAAAGAGTACGGTGAATTGCTTCATGACGACCCAGTATATGCGCAAAAAGCGATCGATTTCTCAGCTAAAGTTAGAGATGTTCAAGAATTTTTAGCTGAAGCCAAATTGACAACGCCACTATCGCCAATCGCTGACGAACAGCTAACATTAGTTTATCAAGATGCTTGTCACTTATTACACGGACAAAAAATCAGCAGTCAACCCCGTCAGCTTCTTAACCAAATCCCGAATGTCACCCTAACAGAACCACTAGATGCGGCTTTATGTTGTGGAAGTGCGGGTGTTTATAATATGCTCCAGCCAGAAACAGCCAACGAATTGGGTGCTCTCAAAGTCAAGAATTTAGTCAATACCGGAGCCACAATTATCGCTTCGGCAAATCCTGGCTGTACGCTGCAAATCGCCAAACATTTAGAGTTACAAGGGCATCAGACTAAAATTCTACACCCGATCGAGTTATTGGATCTATCGATTCGAGGAATGAAATTATCATCTAACTCGTAATATCCAAAGGTAGGGGTAATTCATGAATTACCCCTACTTTGGATATCATAATTTACCGAAATGTCTAAATTTGCTACCATTAATTTGTTTGAATTATATTTGCCAGGGGAGTTGGCGATATTTGAGGTAGTAGCCACCACCACTAATTAGTATAATTAAGATCGCGCCAATTCCTAATGGATTAGGTAGCCAAAAGATGGCATCTAGATGATTGAGTTCTCCAGGTTTTAGTTCCCAATTCATTTGGTTATTGTTTGTTGTATTAACGCCGACAATATTTCCAGAAAAATCGCTATTTTTCACACCCCAAGGACTTTGGAGTCTGAAATCTAGATCGACATTTTTTTGGGATGAAACAGCAACTTTCGGATCGCTAGATTGAATTGCTAGGGAACGTAAATCGATATCATAGCTGAGATGATTTCTAACTACAAGTAAGAAGTTATTTTGCTCGACTTGCAGATGAGCCTTGAACTTCGATGTATCTTCAGAATTTACTGGAGTAGGATTAAAATATCGATCGATCTTGGCAACCAACTCTTGGGCATTATTAAATGGGATAATTACTTTGAATTCTCGATCGCTAATTCGCTCGATTTTACCTGCTGCTTGTTTTGTCCGCTCTTCGATACTGGCTACCCATCTTTGGACAGCTTGTTCGCTAAAACTATTTAATTGTTCGCCGAGTTGGATATGTTCGACAATCTCGCCATAGTTGAGACTAGTAAAATTCACGCCAGTATCATACTTGACGCAACTAGACAAGCTGATCGCCATCGTACAGAACAATAGCACCAATCGTCTATCGATTATACTCCATAACCAATCGGTAAATCTGACAAGTTTATCCTTACTAACTATTATTTTCATATTATTTTCGTGTCATAATCCTCGACTATTTTTATCGAACCACAAATATCTGCGGAGATAGCTTGAATTTATCGCCTAGAGCTTGCGCCTGACTTTTATCGATTGGTTTCTGTCCTGACAAGACTTGGTTTAGAGTATCACTAGAGCCAAAAATCTCTGCTAAATCTGCTAAATCGATGCCGCTTGATTCGATGATATGTAGTAAAATCTCAACAGGAGAAGATTGCTCAATCGGATAGTGTTGAGATTCGTAAGTTTCGACTAGCATCGTAACTAGATCGTATAGTGCTGATTCTTCAGGCGTTTGGGTTTGCTTGAATGTCAATCTTTCTGCTACCGCTAGAAATTGTTCGTACTCATCCTCAGTTTCAATTACCTTTGGCGTTACTTCAGCAACAAGCTGACTATATACTTTGAGATTAATAGTTTGCGTCATTTTTCCAGACATCCTTATCGTATTCAGCGTGGGTTAAAAAATATTTAAAGTAAACTCGCTGTTTCACATAATTAATACCCACTATTAAGCGATAGTTATTTCCTTTGATATTGAAAACAGTAAAGTTACCAACAGCCTCAGCATCTCGATATACTGTACGAATATCCTCCAAACTAGACCAATTAGAACTTTTCATCACTGTATACCAAGCTTCAACAGCTTTTTTGGCATCGGGATATCGATAAGCTTCATTCCGTAGGGTTTTGATGGCAATTAGACGCATACTCGTTATTTTAGCTTTTTTCGCGATTTTATAGATTTTAAGATTTGCTCAAATAAATACTAGTATGCGAGTTTAGATTCTATATTTTCGTTTCTATTCGTGGTATAATCAGGGGCTTTGCCACACAGCTAATCGATCGCCTTTTATGAAAGCTCAAACTATCGCCCGTGAGTTAGCTCTGCTAGCTCTACCCCAGTTATCCAAGGCGCAGAAGAAGTTAGCGCAGGCGCAACCGCGTGAATTGCAGTTGACGCTGGAGGAAATGATGGTGAAGGCGATCTCTACGCTCAGAGAGGAGACTCAAGAGGCGTTGGAAGCCGCAACAGCGGAGTTGCAGCGGAGTAATGACCGATTATTAAATAGTCAGACTAGAGCTAGTGACCTGGAAGGTGCTAGACTGATGACCACCGAAGCGATCGAATTAGTTCAAGCAGCGATCAATCGGATGGGACACGCGCTAGAAATGCCGGAATTAATTAATAACTTTAATCGTCCTGATGTCCGTAATTATGCCTTACAGTTATTAGTCAAAGCAACGGAAGAATCAGCCAAAATCGATACACTTTTGGGTAAAAGTATTGTAGATTGGCAATTAACTCGATTGCCAAAGATCGATCGAGATATTCTCAGACTCGCAGTAGCTGAAATAGTCTACATGGGTTTGGAAGAAAGGATCGCAATTAACGAAGCCATCGAACTCGCAAAGCGTTATAGTGACGACCAAGGACGGAAATTAATCAATGGTGTTTTACGTCGAGTCACAGAGCAATTGAAGCCAGGAGCAAGTCTCGGAACTGTAGAAAGTTACGAGTAAAATATTTTCAACTGCTGCTTTTATCTAATCTCAATCGTCTAATTGAGTGAGCAACTACCGTAAGTTCTAATTCATAATTCATAACCTATTATTCATTATGGTTTTCGATTGGTTTCGTCGGAAGTTTGATAAACCTGAATCTGAGTCAATACCAGATCCCGAACAGGTAGAAGAATCTGTTGTCGAGGAAGAAGAAGAGCAAGAGGAAACAGAGACAGTTAGCGAGGAGGTTGCGACTGATTATTTAGCTTGGGCGAAAGCAGCTTATCAAAATATTCAACAGCAACAGGAATCACCCGTAGCAATTGAGCCAGAGCCAGAGCCAGAATTAGTTGCAGTAGAAACTAGTGATAATGTTGAAGAACTGGAAATCGAGCCAGATAGCTCTGATGTTGAGCCAGTAGTAACCGAGAGCGAAATCGAGGTAAATGTTGAGGAGCCTGAATCTACGCCGATTTGGGCACGGGATGACCGTCAGCAGCGATTGGAACAGCTTAAGGCTACAGCAATTGAAACAGAGGAATCAGAGGCTGCGAAGGCGGATATAGAGCTAGATGATGACTTCTTATGGTCGGCAAAAGTGCTGGCCGATCGCGGACGCACTCCAGAACAGGTATCATTAGACGAGATTAATTGGCTGACAAAATTACGCCAGGGGCTGGATAAGACTCGACGGGGATTTGTCAATCAATTAAAAGCTCTGATTGGACAAGGGCCGCTGAATGCTGATGCGGTAGAATCGATCGAGACACTATTGCTCCAAGCTGATGTCGGTGTCGAAGCGACTGACTACGTAATCGAGACATTGCAGGCAAAATTACGTCAGGAATCCTTACCACCAGACGAAGCTATCGCTTATCTCAAACAGATTTTACGCGATTTACTCGATAAACCATTCGCAGAAAATTATAACAGCGAATTTTTACCAGTCCAAAATGAACTGAATATTTGGCTGCTAGTTGGCGTGAATGGAGTTGGTAAAACTACCACCATCGGTAAACTTGCCCACATGACTAAATCTTCGGGTTATAAATGTTTAATTGCGGCGGGTGATACCTTCCGCGCTGCTGCTGTCGAACAGGTGAAAGTATGGGGAGAGCGCAGTGGAATTGAAGTCATCGCCAATCCAGGCCAAAATACCGATCCCGCCGCCGTTGTTTTTGATGCAATTAGTGCAGCCGTTGCGCGAGGAACTGAGTTACTATTAGTCGATACCGCCGGAAGATTGCAAAACAAAAAGAATCTGATGGATGAATTGAGCAAAGTCCGCCGAATTATCGATAAACAGGCAAATGGTGCCCAAGTTGAATCTTTATTGGTACTTGATGCTACTCTAGGACAAAATGGGTTGCGTCAGGCGCAAGTATTTGCCGAAGCTGCTAAGTTAAGTGGCGTGGTATTGACTAAGTTAGATGGTACGGCTAAAGGCGGTGTCGCGTTAGCTGTAGTTAAACAACTTGGTTTACCAATTCGGTTTATCGGTGCTGGTGAAGGGATCGAAGATCTCCGACCATTTTCGAGTTATGAATTTGTCGAGGCGTTATTAAGTGGTTAGGCATTACCCCGTATGAATTATGAACCACAAATTATGTCAGTAGCTGCGCTAGAGGAATTAGTAGCAAGTCTCCATCGTCAACAAAAGAAAACTCACGAGCTACTGAGTAATTTGGGTTTCGCGCTGCGGAGTTTCAAAAATCTTAATCAATTTTTGGAACTAATTCCGTTAATGGTAACGCGAGTTACCGATGCGGAAGGCGGCGCGATTATTCTGTTCAAAAAAACTGGTCAATTGCAAATTCAACAGTTGCATTGTCAGGGCGATGGTAATTGCAATGATTTACGCCAGCGAATTGAATCGTCAATTTTCCAAACATTGACAGATGTCTGTGAAGGTAAAGAAACTAGCTTTCATCCTGATTTCTGGGAGAAATTAGAAAGTAGAATCGAGCTAGATATAGAATATCCAATTAAGATTTTTAGAACTGCGATTTTACTCGGCGGTGGCGAACGCGGTAGGCTGTATGTCTTTGCCCAAAAGCCTAGCTATGAGTGGACAGAAGATCGCCAAAAACTATTACAATTAGTTGCCGATCAAACTGCCGTCGCAATTCATAATGATGAATTAACGGTAGAATTGCGGAAGAAAGAACGACTCGATCGAGAATTAGAAATCGGTGCCGAAATTCAAGAACGCTTATTACCCAAAAAATTCCCAGATATTCCAGGCTTAGAATTAGCCGCCTGCTATATTATTGCCGATCGAGTCGGTGGCGATTATTATGATTTTATCCCTGCTAATTACGATCGACTCACCAGCAAACAAATCGATATTAGCGACACCACTAAATGGAGCATTACGATTGGCGATGTGATGGGGAAAGGTGTCCCCGCAGGGCTAATTATGACGATGACACGGGGGATGCTCCGCGCCGAAGTACTCAACGGACATTCACCCGCACGCATCCTGGAACACCTCAATCGGGTGATGTATGAAGATCTCGACAATTCCAGTCGATTTGTAACGTTATTCTACTCAGAATACGATCCTACTACCAAAATCCTCTCCTATACCAACGCCGCCCACAATCCGCCCCTATACTGGCAAGCGGCGACAGACAAGATTTCTCGATTGGATACTCAAGGACATCTAATTGGGTTTGATGCCGATTCTGAATATGAAGAGGCTCAAATCCAACTGTATCAAGGGGATACAGTCATTTACTACACAGATGGCTTCACCGATGCCGCCAATCAAGATGGCGAACGATTCGATGAAGAAAATCTGATCTACGCCTTCCATACTGCCTGTCAACAGCAGCTAAATTCTCAAGCCACTCTCGACTCCATTGTCTCGGCTGTCAATACCTTCACGGGCAATAATCGGGCGAACGGTGACGATATGACAATGGTGGTGATGAAAGTGATGTAGGGTGCCTTACGTTTAGCGAAGCTTATTAATCCACTCTCTCGCTTGCTGATAACCGCCGAGATTCTGTTGCTGCTGAAACAACTTTGCAGCTTGGTAAAAGTCTAATTTAGCACCATGTCGATCGCCTAGATCGTGACGACCGATCGCCCTGTTATAATAAGCATCAGCGAAATTCCGATCGCAGCGAATTGCTCGATTGAAATCGCGAATCGATTGAGCTGGCTTTCCAGCCATCGCATTGACATTGCCTCTAGCATTATAGGACTCGGCAATGTGTGGCGCAAGCTCGATCGCTCGATCGAAATCCTTAATTGCGCCTTGAAGATCGTTGAGCATCGCTTTACTGAACCCGCGATTACTATAACCCTCGACTCGATCTGGATGCTCCTTGAGAAATTTGGTATAATCAGCAATTGCACCAGGATAATCTTCCTGCTCCTGTTTTTTCATCCCCTCATCCAATAAATTGGCTTGAGCTGGAAGCGGAATAACTAATAACTGCTCCAGATGCGACTTAGGCAGATAACCCAAGCTAGATTCTACTCTGCCCAACTCACATGCAGTAGTTAAAGCAATGAGTGTAACAGCCGTTTGAATAGGTTTCATAGACTTCTTCTTGATCATGGAAGGCCCCTTAGTTAGGTATTTTAACCGATCTTTTTTGGTGTTGAGGCTAGATCGCTGAATTGTATAATAATCTCGATCCTCCTTTCCTTCTCTCCGAGAGGCTCTCGGGAACGACCATAACACAGAATTTTGCAAAAGAAAAATCCAGCAACAGCAACAGATGCGCTATAATGTTTACCGTACAGGAAGGGTATTTAACCTGGTAAAAAACCCGCTAGCTGTCTTTACAGACAGACAATGCACCTTGACAATTGAATCTATGCGGTTCTACTGCATTGTTCTAGTTCCCTTCCTCGCAGTAGGTAAAAGATTCACAGGATCTAGACAAACAGCATCTTTAACGCAACTACGTTGCCTTAATATAAACAGGATTTGCAGCAGCGACGCGTCGCTGCTGCAACTAGGGCGGGGCACGCCCAAAGCAACGCTTAGGGAGAAGCCCACCTCTTGATTAGATAACGCAAGGAGCCTAGTCAAAGTGGTTTCGCTGAACTAAGAATCATCATCAATTGATGAAGAGTGTCAATTATTAACCGTAACAATATTCGATCGATCTGTCCCGATACCATATAATTGTTAATATTGGTAAAGGATTTGCAACATACTGGGAAAGCACAGCCGTTATGGGTCGATTAGGGGTTTTATTACTGAATTTGGGTGGACCGGAGCAATTATCGGATGTGCGACCGTTCCTATTTAACCTGTTTTCCGACCCCGAAATTATTCGGATTCCGATTACGGCACTCCAGAAGCCTTTGGCTTGGCTGATTTCGACTTCACGCGCCAAAAAATCTCGCGCGAATTATCAGAAGATTGGTGGTGGCTCGCCACTGCGACGGATCACCGAAGCGCAAGCACGGGGATTAGAACAGCAATTGATCGCTCAGGGTGAAGATGCGAAAGTGTATATTGGGATGCGCTACTGGTATCCATTTACTGAGGATGCACTGAGTCGCATTAAGCAAGATGGAATAGAGCAATTAGTAATTCTGCCCTTATATCCCCAGTTTTCAATTAGTACCAGCGGTTCGAGCTTTCGACTGATCGAAAAAATCTGGAAAGAAAATCCCGAACTCAAGCCACCACAATATACCGTTGTTGCAGATTGGTATCAAGAGCCTGGTTATCTCCAAGCAATGACAGATTTGATTGGTGCAGAAATTGATAAATGCCCAAATCCCGACAAGGCGCATGTATTTTTCAGTGCCCACGGTGTCCCTGTCAGCTATATTGAAGAAGCTGGAGATCCTTACCAGTCGGAGATCGAGGACTGTACCAGACTGATTATGCAGACACTGGGACGGAAAAATGAACATTCCCTCGCCTATCAGAGTAAAGTTGGTCCAGTCGAATGGCTCCAGCCTTATACTGAAGATGCGATCGTCCAATTAGCACAGCAAGGAGTCGCCGAGCTAGTCGTCGTACCAATTAGCTTCGTCTCCGAGCATATCGAAACCCTAGAAGAAATCGATATCGAATATCGCGAAATCGCCGAAGAAGCTGGTATTCACGTCTTCAACAGGGTGCCTGCATTGGACATGAACCCTGTTTTCATCCAAACACTAGTCGATCTAGTGTTGAGGGCTGCCTCAGAGCCGAGCCTGGAGATCGATCGAGTCACCCAGATGAAGAAGAAAATCAAGATGTATCCCCAAGAGAAATGGGAGATGGGTCTAACTAATGCGGCGGAGGTCTGGAATGGTCGTCTGGCAATGTTAGGATTTATTGGGGTAATAGTCGAGATCTTTACTGGGCGTGGGCCGTTACATTTGTTTGGGATATTGTAATCTAGGGGATAGGGGATAGAGAGAAAGGGGATAGGGGCTATTTTCGAGTTAGGCTGTGGCTCTTTAGCAATCCTGTCTTCCTATCCCCTGTCTTGAAAAGGTGCTTCACTTGCGACGCACTTTTCGCTATTCCCTATCCTCTATTCCCTATCCCCTTCCCAAGATGAATATTCAACGGTGGATTGCGCGACGACAGGTGCAATGGCAAGAATTTGATGGATTGCTCCAACGTGCAGAGCGACGGGGGGTGAAATCTCTGAGTGTGCAGGAGATTGGTACTTTAGCTAGTTTATATCGATCGATCTCAGCCGATTTAGCCCGCGCTCATACCAATCAAATTGGTGAGACGATTATTCAAGAACTGCAAGCTTTAACTACTCGTGGTTATAGTTTAATCTATCGTGGTTCGATACGACAAGAATTGCGGGAAGCGATCGATTTTTATCGCTGGGGATTACCGCAGGTGTTGCGGGATACTTGGGGCTATACGGCGATTTCGTTCGCGTTATTTCTGGTAGGTGCGCTGATTGCTTGGTGGTTTGCTTGGCAAGATGCGAGTTTTATGTCGTTGGTGGTGCCAGAGAGTATGATCGAAAAGGTGCGCGATCGACATCAGCTCTGGATGGGGTCAATTTTGGGCACAGAACCCTTCGCAGCTACGAGCATTGCTATCAATAACCTGACGGTCTCTTTTCGGATGGTAGGCGGCGGAATTCTGGGGGGACTCTGGACGATTTACGCGCTGTTTTATAATGGTTTATTAATTGGTGCTGTGGCGACGTTAGTCGGACAAAATGGGTTAGCTTATCCATTTTGGGCGTTTGTCTTTCCCCACGGTGCATTAGAACTACCTGCAATTTTTATTGCGGGTGGTGCGGGGTTATTAATTGCGCGGGGGCTAGTATTTCCAGGTAGATATCGGCGACGGGATGCGCTACGAATCTATGGCTTGCAAGCGGCGCAGTTGGTGATGGGGATTTTCCCAATGTTGCTGATTGCGGGTGCGATTGAGGGCTTCTTTTCGCCGCAAGAAGTGATTCCTAGTCCGGTAAAATATTTAGCGGGTACTGGTTTATTTATTTTGTTGATTCTGTATACATTACGCCAGGAGAAGGGGATGGAGCAGTTGACGATCGCACAGACTTGAACCAGGATCTACATTTATATCGACGATGGTCTATATTGATGACTATCGATATAAATGTAGACACCGAACATTCATCTCAACTAAGAAGTCTAATTATTCAGCAGTAGCAAGTTCGTTGTCGTTGCGATTGCGTTTGCGAGTCAATAGGTTGAATAATTGAATACCGATGGCTTTAATCAGATTACCTTCTAATTCGTTGAACATCACCATGTTCATATCAAAAGCAGCATTAGCTTCATCGACAACCTCATCGAGTTTAGCACCCTCGATCGGTAAATCATTCATCACTTGACGATAATTATTCTTAAACGCCTTCTCATCAGGAATTTGCTCGAACTCATAAAACGCGGTTCCTTCACCGTCTTGAAGGTTCATCGCATTCACCGCGATTTTCTTAAGAATTTGACCACCAGAGAGATCGCCCAAGTAGCGGGTGTAGAGGTGTGCTACCATCAGAGCTGGATCTCGATCGGCAACTTCATGAATGCGGGCGATATATTTTTTGGTAGCCTCAGAAGGAGCCACTTGCTCTTTCCAATTAGCACCATAATAGAAAGCTAAATCTTGCTCTAGCGCGGCTTTGCGATCGAGTTCGGGAAAGAATACTTTAGATAGGATAGGATCGTCTGTATGCTTGTGCATTTCCTCTTCCATCGCTGAGTAGACGAAGTAGAGATTGTTGACTAGTTTACGGTAGGATTTCTTCTCCACGGTTCCTTTGAGGAAGCAGGCGATAAAACCTGTACTCTCCGCCATACTGTGGGATTTTTTAGTACCTTCGCGGAGTTTAGTAGCTAAATTAGAACTCATGTTAAAATTTTCCGAATATATATATACCAACTAATTCTGTTAGCTTAAGATAATTTGATGAGAATTTCCATTAAGATTTATTACTAAAGCTACATAATTGTTATACTTAATACCAAATCTAAATTGGTTGGGAGTGTTTTATCGATCGACATATTTTAACTATTTGGAGCACCATTATATGACAGTTATTCCTACGCCAACTCAGAAATTAGCCCAAAAGTTTAATACGCTGCAACTTTTGCGGGGTGGTTGGTATACGACTTGGGGGGTAAGTTTATTATTATTAATTACCAGTATTCAGGGAGTCCATTCTCAACGAGACGCGCTCAAGACTGTGGGAAAAGATGCGGCTCCAAGTGTGTTAATGGCGCAGCGGTTGAAAGATGCTTTTGGAGATATGGATGCAAATCTGGCAAATGAATTGCTATTAAAGTCAGGCGCGAATGGACAAGCTTTGAAAGACTTTGATGAAAGTCGTAAAAAAATCGCCGAAAGATTAGTACTTGCAGCTAAAAATATTACGTATCCAGGTGAAGAAACGATCATCCAAGATTTACAATTAAAGAGTAGTGCTTATCTATTGAAATCACAAGAAGCGCGAGATGCTTATAAACGCGGTGATGCAGTTAGTATGTTGAGTATCTATCGTGATGCTGCGAATTTAATGGATACTGAGATTATCCCACAGGCGGAAAAACTCAGCCAAGTAAATTCTGATGAGTTGGACAAGAAATATGCAGAACAAAAGTTTCAGAATGGTGGAATTAGTTTCCTCATCACCATCGTGGGATTAGCTCAAATTGCTCTGTTAGTGCTAATTCAGATCTTTTTATACCAACGGATGCGCCGGATTCTAAATCTACCATTACTGGGAGCTACGGCGATTGCAATTATTTTCCTAGGCTATACTATCAACGCATTTACTGGTGCAACAACCAATCTCAAGATCGCCAAGGAAGATGCGTTTAATTCTCTACATGCACTCCGACAAATGAGATCTCTATCCTATCAAGCTAATGCTGATGAGAGTCGTTATTTACTAGACAAATTGAACTCAAAGAAGCATCAACAACTATTTAATAAGAAGATTTCTAGAATTATGACGATACCAGCTAATCAGTCGATCGATACTATTCTCATCAATACTAGCAAGGGCGGAAAGACTCCGGGCATAACTGGATTATTGGCGACTGAATTAAATAATATCACTTTCGATGGAGAGGGACAATCAGCGATCGATACTTTCAAAGCATTTAATCAATATTTAGCGATCGACAAACAAATTCGTCAACTATATGATAGCGGTAAAATAGCTGAAGCGATCGCGCTTTGTGTCGGACAAAATAAAGGTGAATCAAATTGGGCATTCGATAACTATCGGAATATTCAAAACCATTTAATCGATGTCAATCAACGAGAGTTTGATGGGAATATCAAAACTGGTAACGACAGGTTAGAAAACTTTGAACTAATTGCTACTACGGCTTTGATAAGTATTGCTATTTTAACATTACTTGGGCTGAGACCGCGATTGATGGAATATTTGTAGATCAGTTGACAGTTGACAGTTGATACACATTCCTCCCCCGTCTCCCATCTCCCATCTCCCATCTCCGATCTTCTTAAATTCATGGTCTGAATGGCTGGTATGATGACTGATAGACGATTTTGATAAGTCGATCGATCGCACCAGAATATAAAAAATATCTATGAAAATCTTATTTGTCGCGGCGGAAGCTGCACCGATTGCTAAAGTCGGCGGGATGGCGGATGTCGTCGGTGCTTTGCCCAAATTTCTGCGAAAAATGGGGCATGATGTGCGGATCTTCATGCCTTATTATGGCTCGCTCGTGGGAAAATTAGATATTCCCTATGAGCCTGTGTGGAATGGATATGCGATGTTCAATCACTTCGCGGTTTATGAGACAGTACTACCGGGTACTGATGTTCCATTGTACCTATTCGGACATCCTGTTTTCGATCCGCAGCGGATTTATGGCGGCGAGGATGAGGATTGGCGATTCACATTTTTTGCCAATGGTGCGGCTGAATTTTGCTGGAATTATTGGAAGCCAAATGTGCTCCACTGTCATGACTGGCATACGGGAATGTTACCTGTCTGGATGCACCAAGATCCCGATATTAGTACGATCTTCACCATCCATAATCTAGCTTATCAAGGGCCGTGGCGATGGTATCTAGAGAAAATTACTTGGTGCCCATGGTATATGCAAGGACATAATACGATGGCAGCGGCGGTACAATTTGCCGATCGAGTCAATACAGTTTCACCTACTTATGCCGCACAGATTAAGACGATCGAGTATGGTGAGAAGATTGAGGGATTACTATCGTTTATTAGCGAACGATTGTCGGGAATTGTCAATGGGATCGACACAGAAGTTTACGATCCAGCGAATGATAAGGCTCTAGTCAAGACTTATAGTAGCAAAACGATCAAAGATCGCAGCGAAAATAAAGTCGCACTCCAAAAAGAACTTGGTTTAACCGTAAATCCTGACGTATTTACCGTCGGCATGGTATCGCGATTGGTAGAGCAAAAGGGGCTAGATTTGATGCTCCAGACACTCGATCGGTTTCTGGCTTATACTGATGCTCAGTTTATCATCTTGGGGACAGGCGATCGCCAATATGAGAACCAATTATGGCAGCTAGCGTCTCGTTATCCAGGACGGATGGCAACTTATCTCATGTACAATGAATCCCTGTCACGGCGGATTTATGCTGGCTCTGATGCCTTCCTGATGCCAAGTCGATTCGAGCCTTGCGGTATCTCTCAAATGCTCGCCATGCGCTACGGTTGTGTCCCGATTGTCCGTCGTACAGGTGGACTAGTCGATACAGTCACCCACCACGATCCTCAACATCAACAGGGTACAGGCTATTGTTTCGATCGATATGAAGCCCTAGATCTCTACACCTGTATGGTACGCGCCTGGGAGAGCTTTAATTATAAACCACAATGGCAAGCTCTCCAACAACGCGGCATGGACACCGACTTTAGCTGGAATAAATCAGCTAAAGAGTACGATGCTCTCTATCAATCAGTGATTGAAGGATAGATAGTTAGTTAGAAATAAGGATTAAATAAGATCAAGATTTTCCCGCACCCTAGCCATCTTCCAAGTAGGGGCAATTCATGAATTGCCCTTACTTGGAAAATGGGATGTATCATCTCCCATCTCCCATCTCACAACATTCCCGAACCCCAGCTATCACCGCCGCTAATTTTATTAATTGACTTCATCGTACTTTGATATTTTTTCAGATTACCTTGTTCCTTAAATAATTTAGCGGCAAATCGGAGATCTATCGCAGCTTCTTGTTCGCCATATAAGTCTCTGTAGGCATAACTGCGATTAGAATAAGCTAATGCAAAATCTGGTTGGAGTGCGATCGATTTATTGTAATCATCGATCGCACTCAGATAATCTTTGGAGATATAATGTAAGAATCCCCTTCTGTAATAAGCCATTGACAAATTAGGATCTAGTTTGATCGAATGATTGTAATCTGACATCGCATTTGCTGCATAACCTAATCGATAATATGCAACTCCGCGACAACAAAAAGCGAGTGCATCACCAGGGTTAAGTTGAATTGCCTGAGTGTATTCTGTGATTGCGCCTTGATAATCGCCATTTTTATACTTCGTCTTAGCTGACAATAAAATGTCACTATTATTTGGAATTTTACTAGGAGATAAAGTCTGTTGAGACATGCTTGTGTGTAGGTTTTGATCGACTGTTTGTAGTGTGAAAAACAGAGTTATTTAACACCAACGATAGCCTTTTTAAATTCGATCTGACAGGGGGTTAATTATTAGCTCTGTGTATTTCTTACCATTAAGCAACACAAGCAATCATCTGTAGCGCAAAGCATGGTGGGCAATTCCCACCACATAGGTTTCAGGTATAATCTATTTTATAAATAATTGATCCTACCTACTTATAATAGAAAGGGTGGGCATTTGCCCACCCTACAAGTCATTTTAAATTTAATTCCTCAAGCCTAATTATTGTTGGCGTTAAACTCACGAAAAGTTTGATAGAACTCGGTCTGTTCATAGATATGACACTTATCAGTGATATCTTTCATCATTTCCCAAGTGAACTTACGTTCCTTGATATGTTCGCCCCACTTAGCTTGGATCACAGCATGAGCTTCACGCAAGCGGTAAGAAGGAATCGCAGTGGAAATATGATGAGGAACGTGAACATTGATATCGTGACAGAGGAATTCCACCCAAGCAGGGTAGTCACAGTGTACGGTACCAGATAATTGAGCGATCGCTTCGTTCCACTCTTCAGCAGGATTGAAAGGAATATCAGCAGCGGTATGATGAACGATCGTGAAAGTACTCATCCAGAAATGATATACCAACCAAGGTAATACCCAAAACTTAACGAATCCCCAAACGCCTAAAGTCGCAATCATGACAGGGAAAATCAGTGCAGCACCGATAATCACAAACAAGGCTGAGAACTTGACATCATCTCTGGTTTTACCTTCTGGAAACTTGCGCCAGTCAAAGTGAACTGCTGCCCAATGAGGTAAGGATGCCAACCACCATAACCGACCGCGCATTGCTTGATAGACTACCTGGAGCCAAGTTGGCGCATCTGCATAAGCTTCAGGTCTCCAAGGTTGCCAAGCATTGTCCACGTCCATTTTATTGGTGTGTTTGTGGTGCTTGTTGTGACCGTACCGCCAGCCGTGGAAGGGATAAATCAGCGTCAGCATAAACAGATGACCGACGATATCATTTACCTTACGGCTCTTGGAAAAAGAACGGTGAGCACAATCATGTCCGATCACAAAACAACCAGTCATCGCTGTACCTGTAAACACCCAGGCGAGGGGTAGAAGGTACCAAGGAGCGTAGGCAATTGCTGCCATGCCGATAGTGACAGTGACGACCGTTTTGACCGTCATCAAGAAGGCTTGCGTGTTGTCTTTGGCGAAGACCTCTTTTGGTAAAGATTGGATGATATGTTTGAGTTTAAGATTCGGGGACAGCGCGGTGGCTGTATTCGGCTCGATCGATAAAGTCATGTAGCGGTTTTGATCTCCAAAAAAATATAAAGCACCGTTGCTGCTACTGTCAATTGGACACCGCTCTATTCCCCCACAGGGAGGCTCCGCCAACGGCAGATCGGTGGCAATTGTTAATTTGTAGCCTAATTAGGTACCGTTTTGTTAACAATCATTAACATTTATATTACCCTAGTCTGCGACTGGCGGCTAGTAAGTCGATCCCCAAGTTCAGGAAAGCTGATAAGATATTCACTTGGGAAAATGCGGACTTGTGCCGCTTAGGGATGCATCTAGAGCTATGGTACACATCAAACAAGTAGAACTGTCGCATTTCAAGTCTTTCGGTGGTACTACCAAAGTCCCGATTTTGCCTGGATTTACTGTAGTATCGGGGCCGAATGGTTCGGGGAAGTCGAATATTCTCGACGCGCTGTTATTTTGTCTCGGATTGGCTAGTTCTAAGGGGATGCGGGCGGAACGGTTGCCGGATTTGGTAAATCATGACCGCAATACTAAGGGCGCGTCTGAGGCGATTGTGACGGTGACTTTCGATTTGGAGAATGATGAGCCAGCACCGGAGGTGAAGGTGGTGGATATTAGTAGTCTGTCGCCTGCTCCACCCAGAGAGAGACTGGCGAATGAGTGGGTAGTGACGCGGCGGCTGCGGGTGAATGCTCAGGGTGGTTATACGTCGAATTATTCGATTAATGGGGAGGCGTGTAATCTCGCGGAGTTGCACGATCAATTGAATGCGCTGCGGATTTATCCTGAGGGCTATAACGTCGTGTTGCAGGGGGATGTCACTAGCATCATCTCGATGAATAGCAAGGAGCGGCGGGAGATTATTGATGAGTTGGCTGGTGTGGCGGCTTTCGATCGCAAGATCGATCGAGCTAAGAGTACACTGGATGAGGTGAAGGAAAAGGTCGAAAAATGCAATATTGTTGCGGCTGAATTGGTGGCGCAGCGGGACAGGTTGGCGCAGGATAAGATTAAGGCTGAAAAGTACCAAAGATTGCGGACGGAATTTCAACAGAAGTCTGTGGAAGAGGTGGTTTTGAAGTGGCAGAATCTTCAGCAGAAGCAGTCTAATATTCAGGCGGATTTAGGTAAGGGTAAGGTTGCTCTGATTGAGTTGGATCGGCAAGTAACAGATCTGCAAGGGGAGATCGGGATGACGACGGTGGAAGTTGAGCGGTTAAATGCTTGCGTGCGGGCGTTGGGTGAGGAGAAGTTATTAGCGGCTCAGGCGGAGTTGGCAACACAGCAGGCGGAACAACGTCAACTAGTTCAGCAGCAACAAGAACTGATTACAAATCGCGCTAATACGCATACTAATCAACAGCAATCGGCGACGCAATTAGCTAATTATGAGGGTGAATTTAAGAGTTTAACTAGTAAGCAACAGCAGCTAGAAACTACCCAATTAGCTAAACTAATTGTCGATCGCGATGATACGCAATATCAGTTAGGATTGACTAAGGAAAAAGCTAGCTCGATCGCGTCGGCATCTACGGCTTGGGTGGAGGAACAAACTCAGGTTACACGCCAGATTGAAACGACGCTTCAGTTATTAAGTAAACAGCGGACAGCTCAAGCACAACTAACCGAACGTCGCAGTCAGTTAACAGCAAAGATCGCCGAAGAAACCGATCGCTTGGCAACTGTTAGCCCTGAACTATTAGCTAATCAAAATAAAGTCACTCAGCTTCAAGATAAACTCGCTCAATCCACAGGCGAATTAGCCGTATTAGAGAACAAACTCACCGCCGTTCAAACTAACGTTGATACTCAACTAGAAACCCAAAAACGACTATTACAAGAACAGCGCGATAAACAGCGATTAGTCGATAAATTAGAAGCCCAGAATCAAGTCCAACAGGAAGCACAAGGTACCTTCGCAACCAAAATCATCCAGGAAGCCAAAATCCCTGGCGTACATGGCTTAGTCGCCCAATTAGGCAAAGTAGATCCTGCCTATCAATTAGCTCTAGAAATCTCCGCAGGGGCAAGGCTGGGTAATTTAGTCGTCCAAGATGATGGCGTAGCTTCCCGCGCGATCGAACTGCTCAAACAAAAACGCGGTGGACGGGCGACATTTTTACCATTAAATAAAATTAATGCCCAACCATTACGCGAGAATGCCGCATTAAGATCGACCCAAGGTTTTATTGATTATGCCGTTAATTTAGTAGACTTCGATCGCGAGTACGAAAACATCTTTAATTACGTCTTTGGTGGGACAATAGTATTCGACAGACTCGATCGAGCGCGGAGTCTACTCGGCAAACACCGCATCGTCACCCTCGACGGCGAACTGCTCGAAGCCAGTGGCGCAATGACAGGGGGAAATATCTCGAATAAATCCACCCTCCACTTTGGTACCGCCGATGCGAGTGAATCCGCCGAAGTCCGCACCCTGCAACAGCGACTTGCCCAAATCGAACAGATCCTCCAAGTCAGCATCGAAGTCGTCAACAAAAGCAACACCGAACTGCGTCAACTGAGTACCGCCGTCGCTGATACCCGCCAAAATCAACGAGAAATCAAACTCAACTTCGATCGCAATCACCAAGAAATCGGTCAATTAACCAATCAACAAACTCAACTCCAGAGCCAGATTGCCAAAAATCAACAAGATCTCGATCGCACCATCACCGATCTCACCGCCCTAGAACAAACTCTACCCGCCCAAGAAGCCACCCTCGCCGCATCCCACGCCGAACTCGCCGAACTCGAAAAATCCGGCGTACATAGCGATTGGCAAGCTATCCAAACCGAGATTAAATCGATCGAACAGCAGTTCCAACAGCGTCAACAAGCCCTCGCCAGCGTCGAACAGCAACTCCAAGAGATCGATCGTCAGCGGAGCATTTTAACCGAAAAAATCTCCGAACATCAACGCCGCACCAGTGAATATATCGAACAGATTGGCGGACTCGATCGAAAACTCACCGACATTCAAGCTAAAATAACTATAATTAACGACGGAATTCTAGCCACAAAAGCCGCCCTAGTCATCCTCGACAAAGAACTCGGTACCGACAAACAAGAGCGCGACAAAGCCGAAGCCAAACTCCGCCAACTCCAGCTCAACCTCCAAGAACTCCAGTGGGAGCAACAAAAACTCACCCAACTCCAACAGCAACGCCAAACCGAAATCGACAACCTGATCGTCCAAATTGCCACCCAACGCACCGAACTCCCCGCCGAACTCCCCGAACTCCCACCCGAATCCCAAACCGACGAATATCTCGCCTCCCTCCAATCCCAAATCCGCCTACTCCAAAAACGGATGGAAGGAATGGAACCCGTCAACATGCTCGCCCTCGAAGCCTACGAAGAAACCAACAACCGTCTCCAAGAACTCAGCGACAAACTCGCCACCCTCGAAGCCGAAAGTATGGAACTCTTGCTCCGCATCGAAAACTTCACCACCCTGCGCTTCCAAGCCTTCAGCGAAGCCTTTGATGCCGTCAACCTCAACTTCCAAGATATCTTCGCCGAACTCTCTGACGGCGACGGCTTCCTCCAATTAGAAGATCCAAATAATCCCTTTGCTGGTGGTTTAAATCTCGTTGCCCACCCTAAAGGAAAACCCGTCCAACGCCTCTCCTCGATGTCTGGGGGCGAGAAATCCCTGACAGCTCTAAGTTTTATCTTCGCCCTCCAACGCTACCGCCCATCGCCCTTCTATGCCTTCGATGAGGTCGATATGTTCCTCGATGGGGCGAATGTGGAACGCCTGTCGAAGATGATTCGCAAGCAAGCTAATCAAGCGCAGTTTTTGGTAGTGAGTCTGCGTCGCCCGATGATTGAAGCGGCTGACAGGACAATTGGTGTGACGCAAGCACGGGGAGCTTATACTCAGGTATTGGGTATCAATCTCAAGACTTCGGCGTAGGCATCTTCCAATCCTAAAATATGCTAAAAAATGTCAAAATTATTAGAAGCAGTGATGAACAATTAATTGATGCAGACATATCGAATTTATCAACTAAAAATCTTGATGACTTTGAGTTGGTATGGAAACCACAACTACAAAATTCTGTTGCTGAGGATCGAGTATGGGATTGGGTGAAAAAAGAGCGAATCTATGTTGCTAGCCCCAATTACGAAAGTTATGCAGTCGAATGTGAAGGGATGACTCAAGGATTGATGCTCATCGATACTCGCTTTCATCGTTCTCAAATCGAATCTAGCCGACGGCTAGTATATGTATCTTTCCTCGCGACAGCTCCCTGGAACCGCTCCTTAATTCAAACACCACCTACCTATCGAGCCGTGGGAAGTGTTTTACTCCAATTTGCCAGGGAGCGTAGTTTTGAATTAGGATATGGAGGCTTGGTCGGTTTACACGCATTGAGTGAGTCTGTCAGTTTCTATGCCAAAATGGGTATGATTGGTGGAGATGGAGATCCAGACAGAGATGGATTGCCTTATTTCGAGTGGTATCGTCGCGAGGAGTGAATCATGGATAATATAAAGACCAATCTTTCTACCGCGAATCACTGGAACAGTAATCCAAATTGGGCAACAGATGAAGAGTGGGTGAGGGCTGCGGCTAATCTGGAATCTGAGACAGGAGTAGATATTCTGATTGGGGCAGATTTAGGAAATAATTTAGATTATCCCGATCAGATTATCCCCAATCAAATCGATGTCGATCGATTGACAGTGGTTATTCAAGAAGGTTTAAGAGATTTGTTATCTCAAGAGGAATTAACAACACTAGTGGCTGAAACTAATGCTTATATTAGAGAACGAGTCTATCATTTGAAGTTCGTTGGCGTTGGCGAAGCCTCTCGAAGAGAAGCCTTTCAGAACGAAAATCGTTCTAAAGTCTAATTTCATCTCTGAACGATCGGCGTGACGCAAGCACGGGGAGCTTATACTCAGGTATTGGGTATCAATTTCAAGACTTCGGCGTAGAGTGGGGATGACAAATTTTAATAGCTAACTTATAATTAGAAGTATAAATAGGCTATTTAAGGATGCAGCAGACGTACTTATGGCACGACATCCCGTTACCACTTGTGGTCGAGGCTAGTCCGGTAAAGACGTTCTGAATACCAAAACTAATGTTTTGGCGAAGGCTCCTTCTAAGGAGCTTTTGTTATTTAAGGCTTCGGTAACTTTTTATTAGTCAGTAGATTATTCGCGATCACCAGAAAGCTCAAACTCTATGTGAGTTTTTTAATGTTTATCCATCACTTTTTAGTGCATCATCGCTTATAATTCCCATACATGATTGGGATTATTGAGAGCAGCTTTGACTTTAGATAGATCGGATAAATCTTGAAATGGACTAGAATTAGCCAACTGAACGATCGCATCTAGAGTCAAACTTAGCTGATAATTATCCTCCGTAGATATTGATCGATCGACTGTTTGAAAGAGTGATTTAAAATTCTCAGCTCTTTCATCAAAAGAGCGATCGAGATACCCTATAACTAATTCTCGTTTTAAATTAATATCAGCTAAAGTTGTCTGTCGCCAAGCTTCGATTTCATCACGTTTAGTTTTTTCTGTCTCTGCAACCTCTAAATACTCCTGTCCTTGCCTAACAATATCACTTTCCTTTGCTTGTTCTCGATCCGCCAGCCCACCAGCTCCAACTAGAATTCCAGCACCGCTAAACAAAGCGACCGCACCAAAAATGAGCGGAATAATAAAAACCATAGGAAACCTCTTTAAAACGATCGGTTTTAATCAGTCCCACAAGCATAACAATTGAAATAGTGAATCGACCTCAGTATATTTACGATGTCAGTAGCATCAGCTCTCGATCGATCTGCCAGGAACTTCAGACCATGAAGTGATGAAAATGATTGCTCTGTATATATTTTAAGTAGCAATAGAGCCTTTGCTAATTCGACTCGTTGGCGTAGCCTCTCAGAATGAGAATCGATATCATAATGGCAAATACCGAACTGTATTCTGTAACTCCTCCGCAGTAGCAAGTTGGGAAATTAATTCTAAATCTGTAATGCAACCACCAATCGATATATTTAACTGATGGGCATACAGCACCCCTGGGAAAAAGATTCCCGATTCTTGGCGATGTTGCGCTTCTACCAGAAAGTCATCATCTTGGGTAAAGAGTATCCTATTAAGTTCAGTAGATCGATCTAAAATCTTGCGATCTGGAAAACCAGTTCTTCCATCTTCTTGTACTGTTAAAACATCAATATTTCGTAAGCGCAAACCACTAGTAATTGATCGAGGAACGTGTTCGTCCATGTAAAAAGCAAGACTCATTACAATTATTCCTGACACTCCAATCGGCTTGCTAAGTTCAATGGTTCGGCTTGCTGACGAAGACTTTCAGCAAAATCAAAACGTCTTTGGATATCCAGATCCATTTCGCCCCGATAATCCCAATAGTAGGCAAGAGCAGAATAAATTTGACTCATACTTAGGTCTGGATACTGAAAATGGATTTCTTCAGGACTCCAACCATAGGCTTTTTGAGCGATGATGATTTCCACTACTTTCATCGTAGTTCCAGCCACGATCGGTACCTGAAGATCATCGAGATGGATATGTTTATAAGCAGTAGCAATAGATGTCATAGGAAATCGATAAAACCTGCTAATTCTATTGTACCAAGTGAATTCTCATTATTGCCACTCGACTAGAACCGATCTATAATTTCTATAGGAACTAGAGAAAATCCTTATTACCAATGTCTGGAGTAACTGTATCAGCCCACACCAGTCAAGACATAGTCGATCGGATCGACTCGATTACCTACGGTACGCTTACGCGAACGCCAAATCCGAACGCCGCAATTGATCTCAAGTAGTCGGGATGGCATTAGATTTATTCGTTGAACTTCCGCCTTCAGTGCGCGAAGCATGGCTCAAAGCCAGCACCACAAGCTCCCCGCAGCAAATGAAAGCATTGATGGATAACATTGCTCGAACGATCGTTGATGCTCAGTATCAAGCCGCGCATACTCAAGTTATGGAACAAATGCAGATCGAACACCTAGAACCATTGAACACAGAAGACGATCTTCTGGCTGCTGCGGTTAATATCACCAAGCAGAAATAGAATGTTGCGTTTGTGTTTGGATCTGAATATTTGGGTTGCTAGATATCTTCGCCGAACTCTCTGACGGCGACGGTTTCCTCCAATTAGAAGATCCCGCCAACCCCTTCGCTGGCGGTTTAAATCTCGTCGCCCAGCCCAAAGGTAAACCAGTACAGCGGCTCTCCTCGATGTCTGGGGGCGAGAAATCTCTCACCGCACTCAGTTTTATCTTCGCCCTCCAACGCTACCGCCCATCGCCGTTCTATGCCTTCGATGAGGTAGATATGTTCCTGGATGGGGCAAATGTGGAACGCCTGTCGAAGATGATTCGCAAGCAAGCCAATCAAGCCCAGTTTTTGGTAGTGAGTCTGCGTCGCCCGATGATTGAAGCTGCCGACAGGATGATCGGGGTGACGCAAGCACGGGGAGCTTATACTCAGGTATTGGGCATCAATCTCAAGACTTCGGCGTAGAAGTAGTTTCACGCCTATTCTAAATATAGTAAGGCTAAAAATCGCACTTGGCATAAAATCTCAAAACGAGATATACTATTTACAGTAGGGTATTCTCAAGCAAATGCACATTATTAGCCGGAAAAGATTGCTTGAGTTCGCGACGGTTCATGCAGACTCAGAAACTTCACTAGATACTTGGTATAGAATCACCAAAGCTGCCGAGTGGCAAAATTTAGTAGAACTCAGGGAAGCATATCCTTCTGCCGATCTAGTTGGTATTTATACAGTTTTCAATATTAAAGGAAATTACTATCGATTGATAGGTGAAATAAATTATCGTAGCGGCACTATTTTTGTCCGAGATATCTTAACCCATGTAGATTACAACAAGGATCGATGGAAATGAAAACTCCTATATTAGATCGAGAATATGCCCAATTACTGGTCGCCGTTCAACCCAAGGTTATTGAAACAGAAGAAGAGAATGAATTTTACTTAACAGAAGTTACTAAACTGATACAGTTAGGTGAAACAATATCTCCAGCACAAGAGCGGTTGCTCAGACTATTGGTGAATTTGATTGAGAGCTTTGAAGATCTGCATTATCAACTTAAATCTGCTACGCCCTTAGAAATTTTAACCGAATTGGTACGAGATCGAGGACTAAAACAGAAAGACATGTTAGTAGTATTTGGTTCTCAAGGAATAGCTTCAGAGGTACTCAATGGCAAACGGGGAATTAGCAAAGCTCAGGCCAAAGCACTAGGTGAGTTTTTTAAAGTTTCTCCATCAGTATTTTTTGAAAACTAAAATCTAAGATCCTGCAATTAGATCCACCTTGTCTAATTGTAGTAAAATTTTCTCCGCATTCAATACTAAATCCTCATCGGACAAAGGTAAAAATTCTAAATACGCTGTTCGTTAACTCAATCCGCTAAACCCCTATGACTCGATTCCCACATGACCAGTTTGCGAAGGATTTTCTAGAGTCATTATTATCGCCGCTAGGACAAGTTCAAACCTCTCTGAAAATTAGTGGTGAAGTTCGGGAAGTCGATGTTTATTTTATCCCCGATCCCAAACTTCCACCCATCCAAGAATTAGGAATACTAGCTGAATGTGCGAAAAGCACTGTCATCTTTGAACCGTATCGCAATTCAGTCAAAGTGCCGCAAATTCGCGCTTGCATGTCAAAGCTATACGATCTGCACAGCTATCTGCTCAGAGAGGCTAAAAGACAATCGCAGCCAGAACTAGGCGATGATGTTTTACCGGATCTCTGGATTTTGACACCCACACTGTCCGCCCAAATTTTAGAGGGACTTGGTGCTAAATTAGAGCTAGACAAGTGGGGCGAAGGTGTATATCTGCTCAGTCCAACTCTCAAGACAGGGATTATTGTCATTCATCAACTACCCAAGACACCGACAACTCTATGGGTTAGACTATTGGGTAAGGGCAAAGTACAGGCGCAAGCCATCCAAGAAGTGGCTGCACTACCAGAGGAGCATCCCTATCGAAATAATGCTTTGGATTTGCTGGGTAATCTGAAAGTTATCCTCGAAGCAAGAGAAACAATCGAACCAGAAGAGCAGGAGTTAATTATGCAGTTATCACCTTTATATTTAGAAAAGCTTCAAGCAGCCCAGCAAGTTGGAGAACAAATTGGCGAACAGAGAGGCGAAATTAATGGTCGGCAAGATTTTGTGCTGCGTTTGTTAAAGAAACGAGTAGGTGATGTCTCCACAGAGATATTAGCAAGGGTGATGGAGTTGTCTTTAGAGCAGTTAGAAGATTTATATGATGCGGCTTTAGATTTTACCCAAATGAGCGATTTGACCTACTGGTTAGAGCGAAATGGGTAAAAATTAGGATTGAGAGATTGATTTATAACTTAGAAAGATTGAAGCAAAACTCAAATTCAAGGCAAAATATTATGTTAGAGCCACTTACTCAAGCAAAATACCAGATCGATCTAGACAGAACCCCATCCGAACAACTACAGAAAAATCTGGCGAGCCAAGCTGTATTGCGCCAATGGCTGGATGAGGAAGTAACTCCAGAAGACTTGAATGAGAGAAAGCAATTCTGGGAAGAATTCAAGGAGATAATAGACAGCAATAGAGCATCCGGCTGCAAGCTTTATTCCCCAGAATAATCGAATGATTGTATGTTTAGATAGCGGAATTCTGGGGCTATTATCATCACCATATCAATTAGGTGAAGCTAGGGAATGTAGCGAATGGTTATATAGATTATTATCAAGAAGCGTGTATGTCGTGAGTTCGGATATTTGTGACTATGAAGTGAGAAGAGGACTAAAGTTAGCTTTAATCGATCGTCCCGTTAAATCGGGATTGAAACAATTAGACGCGCTGACAAATGTAATTGACTTTTTGCCTTTGACTAGAGAGGTACTAGAAAAAGCTTCAGATCTGTGGGCGCAAGCAAGAAGTCAAGGCAAAGCAACAGCTAATGATAAAAATATCGATGGAGATATGATTATTGCCGCCCATTGGTCGATATTGAGTGCTAAATATTCAGGTCGAGAGGTTATGATGGTAACTACTAATGTTAAGCACTTGGGCTATTTTACTAATGCTTACACCTGGCAAGATATCAATCTTTGATGCTATGGTTTAATCAATCCCTCTTCTGAATCACGATATTTACTGACTAGTTTCTTTTGTTTAATCTTAGGGTATGCCAATACAGAGATAGTGGGTGCTGAAACTACAATAAGTCCCAGCACAATTAACAGAGATGAATTAATTGAAAAAACAAATGGAGTTAAAATACCTGAAAATATCACAGAAAACATTGATTTCCATAGTAATGGATATTTTTTCGATTTTGGGTCGTTAAACATATCCATGATTAGCTTGAAAACCATGTATATCATTCCAATCATGAGAAAAAGTGGGATGATTGCGTCAAAAGAATAGCGGTTATAGTAATGATTAGCGAGAGGGGTAATAGCACTTACGGCTACACTCATTATGATTAATCCTAAACAACCGATAGGACCAGCTTCTGTGAACATTGCAAAAAAAGAAATAACACATAAGGCACTAATAATTAATATGATAGAGCCGACAAGTAAGCTGGCAAATCCACCAATATAAATTTTCAATATTAATGTTATCCCTGCAATCAAAAAAAGTAAAAATATCAAGTTTTGATACGGTAGATCATCTGCTTGAATTGAAACTTCCGCAGTTGTAATTATTGCATTCTAATTCTTCTATCTCCTCTGAAGAATTAGAATGCAATAATAGCTGTCGCTTATAAACCTTCCCAGCCATCAACTTATCTGTATTGACAACGATCGAACATTCATTAGCATTCCCCGAAAACTTCCTCGATCCGAACGAAATCCACGCATGAGAATTTGGCGTATGTGGTGGATCGCTCGGATGTGGTGCAACTTCCCACCAACCTTCTAAAACCGTCTCTGGTACATTATTCCGCACCATTAATGTTTGAGTCATCCGTTCGCCCAATTTACTCGCTGTAAACTCTAAAATAGAGCTACTCACGATCGCTTCTGGTACTCGCTTCACATACAGCGGTTTAAACGCATTAAAAGCCGCTTCAGCATCAGGATATCGATCTTTTGGATCGGGTTGTACCACCTTTTCAAGCCAATCTACAAACCGCAAACTATAAGCCGATAGCAACTCTCTCAAGCCCATGACTTGATTAGTGCCCATATTAATGATGTTATACATTTCCGTCGGTTCCGTTCGCGTCAACCAACACACGATCGACATGCCCAAACTATAGATATCGGTTGTTGTACCAGACTGTTGAAACCGCTGTTCTGGTGGCATAAAACCTAAAGTTCCGACAGATACTGTCGAACCACCTGCACCTTCACTGACTTTTGCCCCACCAAAATCAATGAGATAAGGCTCACAGGAACTATCTATCAAAATATTTGCAGGCTTAATATCGCGGTGCAGCACCGGATCTGTAAACGTTTTTTGGAGATAGACTAATACTTCCAGTAACTTGAGAATAATCTCCTTTACCTGTTCTGGCGTATATAGTTGTTGGTTCGAGATGATTTCTGATAGAGGTTTTCCATCGATATATTCCTGCACGATACAGGAACTCTGCGGCGTTTCAAAACTCGCTAGATAGCGCGGGATATTCGGATGCTGTAGCTGCTGTAAGATCTTAACTTCTCGATCAATCTCTTTATGTCCATCCCAACCCAAACCCTGAGCAAATTGAAACTGCTTAATTACTACCAACTGCTCGGAGTCAATCTCTCTCGCCAAATAAGCGATCCTTCCCGCTCCACGATTTGCGCCTAATTCCCTAATTACTTCATATCCGTGAGCAGTAAAGTCATTAAAGTTACCCATGAGAAGCTGTGCGGTGAAGAGACTACTTCTCTTAATATGCCCAGGATTGTAGTGAATGTCACAAGGTTGAAGGGTTGTAATGAGAATGATTGCTCTGCATGGGTTTTAAGTAGTAATAGAGCCTTTGCTACTTCGACTCGTTGGCAGAGCCTCTCCTTCGGGAGAATCAATTCTCTAATATCGATTCCGCAGAGCGGAGGCTCCGCAAACGAGTAAAATGGTTGAGTGTTTAAACGCGATCGAGTTTATGGAAGCCAGCCCAGCCCAGATTAGTCAAGCCGTTCAAAATCTCTACGATACTTATCCCTTCCCACCGGAACCCTTATTAGATGAGCCACCGCCAGGTTTTAACTGGCGATGGCAGTGGGAAGCGGCTTATAGTTTTTGTACTGGACAAATGCCTAGTCGTGGGGATGTGCGGATTCTCGATGCTGGCTGTGGTACTGGAGTGAGTACTGATAGTTTGGTACATCTTAATCCATTAGCGAGTGTTACGTCGATCGATCTCAGTCCAGGTGCATTGAAAGTTGCTCAGGAACGCTGTGCGAGATCGGGTGCAACTCGCGTAGAATTTCATCATCTCAGTCTATTTGATGTTGCCCAGCTACCAGGGGAATTTGACCTAATTAACTCAGTTGGCGTGCTGCACCATACTCCAGACCCTATTCGTGGGATTCAAGCCTTGGCGGGCAAATTAGCCCCTGGTGGGTTGATGCATATTTTCGTCTATGGTGAGTTGGGGCGATGGGAGATCGAATTGATGCAAAAAGCGATCGGGATGTTGCAGGGCGGTCGGCGTGGTGACTATCAAGATGGTGTTAAAATCGGTCGATCGGTATTTGCTGCGCTACCGGAAACTAATCGTTTAGTGAAGCGGGAAAAAGAACGTTGGGCGATGGAAAATCATCAGGATGAATGTTTTGCAGATATGTATGTTCATCCCCAAGAAATTGATTATAATATTGAGACATTATTTGAATTGATCGATGCTTCTGGTTTGGAGTTTATCGGTTTTTCCAATCCTGATTTTTGGAGTCTAGAGCGGCTTTTGGCGAAGGCACCAGAAGCATTAGAACGAGCGAAGAAATTAGATATTCGCGCCCAATATCGATTAATCGAACTGCTCGATCCAGATGTTGCGCATTATGAGTTCTTCCTGGCGAAACCACCATTGCCAATAGCTGCGGATTGGTCACAAGAGAAGCTTTTGCTCGCTGCAAGTCCCCATCGTCATCCCTCGATTGAAGGTTGGGAGAGTCAGAATGTATTCAATTGTGATTGGAAATTAATCCATCTTTCCGAACTTGAGTTTGCGTTTATGCAAGCTTGCGATCAGAATCAGCAGCAATTAACAGTTGGTGAGATATTGCAATCTATCGACCTATCAATCGCAGAAGTTCGATCACTTTTAACTAATAAGTTGATTATGTTAAAAGTCAATAGCTAAATACTCGATATAGATCCCCGACTTCTCGTTCGCGGTAGCGTCTCGTTGGCGGTAGCCTCACGCAGAGAAGAGCATAAGTCGGGGATCTATTCAACCTTCAATCGATGAAATTATGTCTATAACTGTCCATTTTTTACCCGATAAAGTTAGTGTCACCGCTGAAGTTGGCGAACCATTGCTCAATGTTGCAGATCGAGCGGGAATCACAATTCCTACTGGTTGTTTGATGGGTTCTTGTTTTGCTTGCGAGGTAGAAATCGAAGGACAAGAAAATCCTGTTCGTGCTTGTCTGGCTTCAATTCCAGGTGCTGAACCGATCCTAATCGTGCGGCGTTATGACGATCCGATTTGGTAGCTGATTGGTGTGGATCTCCAAAATGTCATAATTTTGGCAAAAAATAGACACCCTAGCGTTAAGGATGTCTGACAGTGCAAAATTCAGCTTGGCTGTTGTTGCCAACCTGCACTCACTGCTAAGTACACTACGTTGGCATTTATATCGCTAGACTTAACGGAAACCAACAGCAGCTTGCCAGACAAAGGCTAAAGCTAGAAATAATACGGGAATGATTGGTAGCACATCTACTAATGGATCGAAGATGGCGTATGCTTCTGGCAATTTAGCAATCAGGAGTGCTGCGTCCATATTTTATTAATCCTTGTTTTCAACTCAGGTTTATATAGTTGACAGATATTCTACCATGTCTGGGGATCGAAAGAGTGTGGGGGATTGGGAGTGGGGGCATGGGGATCTTTGTGATTTGCACAAGAACAAAAAATACTTTGATTTAGCAATGCCGCAAAATAGAACTTGTGGATGTCACAAGTTCTATTTTTGCGAAATTGCTACGAAAAAATGTTCGCATCGGTTGTATAAGTAGATCGATCGATTGTAAATTGATTATGTTGACAATAAAAAGTTATTTGCTAGCATACTGTAGTTCATTCTGAGTGACTGGGATCGAAAAAGGGGGCGGTTCACATCCTCCCATAACTGTCAGTTGTTGACAAGGAATTTTGTCTGACAAGATCGAACTTGCCATCATCCCAGTGTGAATTTCTAGATAACCATAACTAGGAGCTTCAAATATTAATCGTTGTCCAGGAAAAACAACTCGCTCAAAGTACCAATTATGGACATTAGTAATGCGGGCAACTTGAATCTGACTGGTACTATTGACGTAGCAGCAGCAAATATCATCAGCTTCGTTGTGGGGGAGCGGATCGAGGATGTGAGGCATAATCTTCTATTCCAGCAAGATTGATACGATCGAGGTTAGCACCCCTATTTAGATCGAAGCTGTAAAATATACTACTTTTTGCCTTGGCTGGGGATCGTTGTGTAAAGAGGCTCAAGATCGCAGTAACTATCGATTTAATCTCGATTTGACACTACCTTTTCGATCGAATCTTGTGTAAAGTTATATTAAAGGCGTTCATAAATTTTCCCTTTAATCTAATGAATACTCGCATCCTCTACTGTCGCCTACCCTGCAATCCAATTTTTCCGATCGGGGTTGTATACTTATCGGATCACGTCCATAAGCAATTTCCTGATGTCGAACAACGGATTTTCGATTTGGGTGCGGTACCACCATTAGATTATGGTGCGGCGATGGATATTGCGATCGATGAATTCCAGCCCACTTTATTAGTTTACTCCTGGCGGGACATCCAAATCTACGCACCTGTCGGTGGACGGGGTGGAAATCCGCTTCAGAACTCATTCGAGGTATTTTACGATCGCAACCCGCTCAAGAAGCTGCGAGGTGCCTTAGGTGGCGCAAGGATGTTGACGAGCCACTATACGGAATTGTGGCGGAATATGTCGCTGATTAAGCGCGGATTAAAACGAGCGAAGAAGTACAATCCTGACAGCAAATTAGTCGTCGGTGGCGGTGCTGTGAGTGTTTTTTATGAACAGTTAGCTAAGAGTTTACCAAAAGGATCGATCGTTTCGATCGGTGAGGGTGAGGCGTTATTAGAAAAGATGGTTAGAGGTGAAGATCTATCTCAGGAGCGATGCTATATCGTCGGGGAAGCACCGCGTAAGGGCTTGGTACATGAGCCGCCAGCTTCGATCGAGAAGACAGCGTGCAATTATGATTATATAGAGACAATTTGGCCAGAATTTAGTTACTATTTACAGGATCGAGATTTTTACGTCGGCGTACAGACAAAACGCGGTTGTCCTCACAACTGTTGTTACTGTGTTTATACGGTGATCGAAGGTAAACAAGTCAGGATTAATCCAGCGGATGAAGTAGTAGCAGAAATGCGGCAATTATACGATCGCGGAATTCGGAATTTCTGGTTTACAGATGCTCAGTTTATCCCAGCGCGTAAGTATATGGATGACGCGATCGAGCTATTACAAAAAATCATCGCTAGTGGGATGGATGATATTAAATGGGCAGCTTATATTCGTGCAGACAATGTGACTCCTGAACTGTGCGATCTGATGGTCAAAACAGGGATGAACTATTTTGAGATCGGTATTACTAGCGGCTCTCAGGAATTAGTCCGAAAAATGCGTATGGGTTATAATCTGCGTACTGTCCTCCAAAACTGTCGCGATCTCAAAGCGGCGGGATTTGAGGATATGGTATCGATTAATTACTCATTCAATGTGATCGATGAACGGTTTGAAACCATCCGTCAAACGATCGCTTATCACCGCGAAATGGAGAAGATCTTTGGGGCTGATAAAGTTGAACCAGCAATCTTTTTTATCGGGTTACAACCGCATACGCACCTAGAAGAATATGCCTTCAAAAATAATATCATCAAACCAGGATATAACCCGATGAGTCACATGCCTTGGGTAGCCAAAAAATTACTCTGGAATCCCGAACCATTAGGCTCATTCTTCGGCGAAGTTTGTCTGCAAGCCTTCCGCGACAATCCTAACGATTTTGGACGAGAAGTGATGAATATCCTCGAAGCACGGTTGGGTAAATCAGAGTTAGAAGAAGCTCTTACCGCACCTGTTGAGGTGAAGGAATTAGCGAAGGTGTAGATAGTGAGAATCCGCGTAAAAATGTGCGATCGATGCGAAACTATTGCAGATGTGCTTTATCGTATTCAAATCGATCGATCTAATCAATGGAAATTTATTTGTGACAACTGTCATCAAGCAATCAGATCTGATTGTTCTGACTACATCTATGGAGGTACCTGGAAATCACGTAAATGATTTAGCTTTCGTCGGGTGTATTCCGGCGGAAGCCCAACGCACGATAGATGCTGGTTTTTAAGAATAAAACCTTTGAAACTCGTATTCTATCGTCAACAATCTGAAAAACTAACACTATTATTGCGATGGTGCGCTCGCGCTGGCGCGATAACACACCCTACGATTAGATAAATCGTTCTCGCAGCTCTGGAGAAGGCATCATACAAGTCTCCCGCCGTCCAAATAGCCGAAATCTTGCCCTTGCAAACTCAAGATATGCCCAGTCTCTCAGCGGCTCTGGCATCGCTCTAAACGCACCCAATAATTGCCAACCACCATCGAGCCGAGCCAACACCGCCAAAACAGCATCACTCTTCGTCAAAACCCTATCACCATCGAGAAACATTAATGTTTGAATATCAGTAGGATTTAAACCATGCTGGCGATAAAGCCGTTGTCCTAATTCTGACTGAATCGCGGTAAATTTAAAGATTTTTTGTTTATCAATCTCAATTACCATCTGCACTGCTGTATTGCAGAAATTGCAGACTCCATCAAATAAAATTAGATTCTGATACATAGACAGTAATATTTTCTCACTCTAAAATTATAGCGCAACAGATTCCTTCTTCTTCTCTCTGCGTCCTCTGCGCCGTCTGCGGTTCAAAAAAAAGGATCTCTGCTAGTAATAACAAAGCAAGTATATTTAGAAACTAAAGAATCCGTATGTTTACGTAGATCGAATTGAGATCGCCTGGGAATACTAATTACATCCACTGAAATGACGATGTGATGGAGTTAGAGCAACAGACTAAGTTTGACATATTAGTACGTAAATTAGAACGATCGACACGTCAACGGACAACCACCAATTATCAACTCCGAGTTGCAGCATTAGCAGCCCTTGGATATGGATATATCGCCGCTATTTCTCTAGCCTTATTTAGTAGTCTATGGCTGGTAAGGTGGCTGTTTGAATCCACCCAACAGAAGACGATTGCAGTAGATCAAAATCAATTATGGATGCTATTTGGGCTAGTCGCGATCGCTACTTTTTGGGTACAATATACACCACTGAGCGATCGAGAAATCCATCGCACCGAATTTCCCGAACTATTCGCGCTCATTGACGAATTAAGTCTCAAGCTTAAGACTCCCAAGATTCATCACGTCGTCATTAATTACGATCACAATGCGGCGATCTATCAAGCACCACGGATCGGATTATTTGGATGGTATCAAAACTATTTGCTCTTAGGTTTACCACTACTCCAGTCCCTTACCCCCGAACAATTCACAGCAACTCTATCACACGAGTTGGGACATCTTTCGACCAATGATAGTAGTTTCACTGGATATATTTTCCGAGTCAGACAAATGTGGGAACAGCTCACCACTGACAATAATTTCTTTTTGTTTAAATGGTTCTTTCGCTGGTACGAGCCACTAATTAAAGCTTACTCGTTTGTCTCCGTTCGCGATCGAGAATATGCCGCCGACGCACTAGCAAAACGGATGACTAGCCCTGAAATTGCAGCCAGCGATTTAATTCAAACATATATCTATCAGCATTATCTCCAAGAAGGTTTCAGTCGTCAACTCGATCGACAGGCGCGAGAATCTGACACACCACCAACCGATGTCGTCACCAAAATGTTAGCGGCTCTCCGCCAACCCCTCGATCCTCAAACCGCACAGGTATGGCTAGGATTAATCCTGGGCGAAGCCACCGACACCGATGATACTCATCCCTGTTTGAGCGACAGATTAGCTGCTGTTGGCTATCCTACCCACAAATCCTGGACACCTCAACCCATTCTACAGACTGCTGCTGAATACTATTTTAGCGATCGATTGACAGATTTAGCCGCCGAACTCGATATCCGTTGGTACGAAAGCCGCAAAACTGCATGGCTACAGCAATATCAACAAGCACAATATCAACGCGAACATTTAGCACAGCTCAATCTTCAAGCTACTGAGACACTTTTAACGATAAGTGAAGCAACAATTCAAGCGGATCTAATCACCGAATTGCATGGCGAGTTAGTATCTTTACCATTATGGCAAGAAATTCTCGCTCGTTCGCCCAGACATCCGCAAGCAAATTATCAAGTAGGTAAAGCTCTTGTCAATCGTGGACATTACAGCGGCTGTGTTTATTTAGAACAAGCAATTGCTCTAGATCCAGATTTAGTTATTCCTAGTTGTGAGGAGTTATATCGCTTTTATACTTTCCAAGGAGATCTAGCATCGGCGGAGATTTATCTAGAGTGGCGACAACAGCATTTACCCAAACAATGGCGATCAAAATTAGAGCGCAATATCAAGGATACAGATAAATTTGTCGCTCACGATCTCGATTTGGATGTAGTTACAGAGATTCAGAATAAGTTAGTTAATTATCCAGCAATCGATCGAGCATATTTAGTCTGTAAGCCGATGCAAGTTTTCAGAGATCGTCCGCTATATGTCTTAGGGATTAAGCTTGCGAATACTAAATCGAATCACCCGCAACAACTTCGAGTTGATTCTAGATTAGAGCGGGATATGTGCGAGAGATTGCGCGTCGAACTTAACTTTGGCAAGCGTTTAATTATTGCTACCTTTGATAGCCAACAATCTAGATCTACAAACCATCAAGATCTAAAACTAATCGAAAATATTCAAAAAATTCCCACTGCAAATATCTTCTAACTAATCTAAGTTGCTACCGATAGAATGCCTACGATTGAAATCGTGACTGATGATGCAAAGCCCGCCTGCGCGGACTAGTAAATTCAGTCCGCGCAGGCGGACTTCGCATCATTAGCAGCGGTTTTAACCGCTGAGATTGCAGGGATCAAATTGAGTTAACTATCAACCATCAACTATTAACTAATTTAACGATGTCTCAACAGCCCCAGCCTCGTTTTCTATATCAATGGCTATTGATTCAAGTATTAGGATCTATTTTACTTGCAATTGCAACCCAAGGATTCGTTACTTGTTTAACCTTAATCTTCCATCTAGATAATCTAGCGATTGCCTCGATTTTGAGATTGATAGCTTGTCTTCTGAGCAGCACCATTCAAGGCTACTTACAATGGCATATTCTCAAACAAACAATCAAAACACTCGATCGCGAATGGGTGTATACTGCTATTGCTGGAATACCGATGAATCTCCTAATTTGGTGCTTGATTCACCTGGGAATTAAAACATTGATTTTAGATGAAGATGGCACATCTCTAATTATCTTAGCGATAGTTGGTGCCGTTGGTGGCGCAATCAATGGGCGGATAATTGGCAATTGGCAAAAATCTTTATTCAAACAACGTCTTTATTGGCGATCGTTATGGCATGATTGGGATCGAGAACAGTTACTCGCAGGTGCGTTGAGTGGTATTGTGACCGCAGTGATGATTATCAGTGCTGTATTCTTATCCGATGGTAATTGGATTGCTTCACCCACATCTGCATTTCTTTGTTCGATTGGTTTAGCATCTATCTCTCAAGTCATGTATGGTTTAATTGTCGGTGATACGATCGAGGATGTGTTTAAACGAGCTAAGTTAATCGATTAGGTGAATAGTGAATAGCAAATAGTGGATAGTGGCTGATTGACGGACAAATCTTTTCGGGTAGGTTGGGTTGAAGAATGAAACCCAACATTTCTAGGGTGTTGGTGTGTGAGTTGGGTTTTGCTACGCGCAACCCAACCTACGAATTTTCGTCGTTTCAGGAGTTTTGTCCGTC
>JANYDE010000001.1 GCA_025359915.1 Chamaesiphon sp. 336R_metabinner_41
GGGGGCGGGATCTGTTTGCTGATGTTCGGTCAATTGTCAATACTGGCAAACGACAAGGTTTATCCGCTTTTGAATCCATTCTTAATGCCTTAAACCCCTTGGAATCCTTGTTTCCTCTGAGTTGAGCAATTACGATTAAAGTATTAGCTAAGAAATATACTTTTAAAATAATCTTATCCCTAATTTTATCTTGATGGAGGTGTTATGTGTCGCTGACTTTTGCAACAGTTGCTACTCAATTTTTAGAGCGTCCTGGACTGAGCATCTCAACCCAAAAATCTTACGAACTTACATTACTCCCGTTACTACACCGATCTAACCGCGAAACAACCAACGTATCCCCCTCTCGGATATATTCCAGACAAGCATCTAGCTGAGATCGCTGTTGGATTGTGGCACTTTTTTTCTCCTGATAAACCTTATCGCAATGCTGGAGCTTGTCTAATTGGACATCAAGACTTTGCCCCACCGAACTAACTCGTGCATATCCAATCAGAGCCATACGGAAAAACTCCAAATTATGCTCATATATCTCATTCAACAGCGATTAATCCTCGAACTCTATGGTTATCGTAATTGCACCAAGGAAGAACGCCAAGAAATCGAACAGAGAGCGCGGCAATCGGCAATGGTTTACAGTAAACCTATTTATGTCTTTCGCGAACTTGTCAACTATCTAACGAAGCATAAGATTATCTTACCAGGTTATAGCTTAATGCAGAAAGTAGTCAGTCGAGCTATAAATTCCGAACAGAGCCGATTGATAAATATCACCAAAAATTTATTGCAAGCTTCTGAGCTAGAGGATTTCAAAAAACTGTTGGAGGATTCAACTGGTTTATATGAAATCACTCAACTCAAACACGAACCAAGAGATTTCAGTCTGGCAGAAATCAGACGTGAGATTCAGCGGGGAGAACAATTACATCCGAGCTATAGAATAGCTCAGAGGTTATTGCCAGAGCTGAAGATATCTAATGAAAGTATTAAATATTATGCTTCATTAGTAGGCTACTACTCTGTGTTCAGATTAAAGCAACTGAATGAGTGGACGGCTTATCTTTATTTAATCTGCTTTACCTATCATCGCTATCAACAACGCTCTGACAATTTAATTAACTGTTTGATATTCAGAGTTAGGAATTATAGTGACGAAGCTAAAAGTATTGCCAAAGAACGTTTACAGGAATGTCATGTAGAGATTAACGAAAACTTGCAAAAAGCGGGGCAAGTTCTCAAGCTGTTAACGGATGAAAGTATTGCAATCGATACATCTTTTAAGACTTTTCAGTCCAATGCTTTTAAAATCTTACCACGTCAGAAGTTAATTACTGTTGCTAATCGGATGGCTAAAGCTGTAAACTTTGATGAAACTGCCTTCCAATGGGAGCATATCGATAAATTATCTCGTCAATTCAAACTGCATCTTCGACAAGCAATCGTCACGATTGAATTTACGAGTACATTAGCTCAGGATACATTGATTGAAGCAGTCGATTTTTTGAAAGCAGCATTCAAGAAGGGTAAGCCACTCAAGGAGTTTCCATCGGAATTATTTCCAGTTGATTGTGTACCAGCCTCGGTTACGAGTTATTTATATACTCAGGATAGCAAACAGCAAAAGCAGTTAATCCCAGATCGCTATGAGTTTTTAATCTATCGACTGCTCCGAAATGGATTAGAATCGGGTGACATTTCATGTCGAGATAGTATTCATTTTCGGAGTTTAGAGGATGACTTAATTAACGATCTGCGCTGGCAAGATAAGCAAAAGTTGATGGTTGACAATAATCTAACTATTTTAACTCATCCAATTCTAGAACATTTAGGCTCACTCGAACAAACGCTCGAACAACGCATCATTGAAGTTAATCGCCGCATTGCTGATGGAGAGAACGAACACTTCCAGATAAAAAAGCGCGGTAAACAAGTTCGCTGGAATCTTTTATATCCTCAAGGTGTCGATCTCATCAACTCTCCCTTCTTTGATGGCTTGAAACAGGTCGATATTGGCGAAATCTTATATTTTGTAGATCGGCACTGCCATTTTATCAAAGCTTTCGACCACGTATTAGGTCGTTACCAAAAGCAAACTGTAGATAAGCGGGTGATGATTGCTTGTCTGATTGCTTGGGGTAATAATATGGGGATGGGACGAATGGGTCAAGTGTCCGATATTAATTATCAACTTCTTGCTAGCACTTCAGACAACTTTATTCGATTAGAGACATTAAAAGAAGCCAACGATCTAATTAGTAACGCTATTGCTGAATTATCTATCTTCCATCATTATGATATCGACAGCACGATTCATTCTAGTAGCGATGGGCAGAAGTTTGAAGCTCGGATTAATACAATCAATTCACGACACTCGCCTAAGTATTTTGGATTGAAGAAGGGCATTGTCTCATACACGTTAGTTGCCAACCATATTCCGGTTAATGCCAAAATTATTGGAGCTAATGAGCATGAGAGCCACTTTGTGTTTGATATTTTATTCAATAATACGACTGATATTCAGCCGGAAATCCATTCAACTGATACTCATGGAACGAATCAGGTTAACTTTGCTGTTCTGCATTCGTTTGGTTATCAGTTTGCGCCCCGCTATAAAGATATCTATGACAAGGTGAGCAAGGCTTTATATGGATTTCAACATCCTAGTAACTATGATAAGGATTGTGTTATCAAGCCAATTCGCAAACTTAATACTGAATTAATTGTGGAGGAATGGGAGAATATTCAACGAATTATGGTTTCACTGGCGGTGAAGGAAACTACGCAAAGCATTATTGTCAGTAAACTTAGTTCGTATGCTCGAAAAAATAATACTAAACGTGCTTTGTGGGAGTATGATAATATTCTCAAAAGTTTGTACTTGCTTGATTATATTGATTCTTTACCCTTACGTCAAAATGTCCAACGGGCATTGAATCGGGGTGAAAGTTATCATCAATTGCGTCGAGCTATCTCTTATGCTAATTTCGGTAAGTTACGCTTCAAATCTGAGTTAGAGCAGCAACTTTGGAGCGAATGTGGGCGGTTAATTGCTAACTGTATTCTTTATTATAATGCCAGTATTTTATCTAATGTCCTGGCTCATCGGGAGTCTAGTGGTGATGTTGAAGGGATTGAGGTCTTGAAACAGATTTCGCCTGTGGCTTGGCAGCACATCAATTTATACGGTCGCTATGAGTTTAGAAAATGCTCTGAACCGATCGATCTTGATGAGATCGTCCGCCAGCTCACTCAAGTACATTATTACTAATTCTCTCGAAAATCTGCTAGCTCTGGTATATAAATCTGCTTATTCCTCCTTTTGGAGGGTTTATGCAAAAAACCCCTAGCACCATTGGTGATTTAGCCAACAATCCCCTCTACGCTCAAAAGTTACTACCAGCAGATCTGAGTAAATATGCTGCTGGTAGTATTCCTGGACTCACTGACACGCCACTCAAAAACTTCCCTGGCGTGATGGGAAAGGCAACGGCGATTGATGTACCTGGATTGGCACAATTTCCCATTCCCCAGATGCCCAAAGTTAACACGCCAGCGATGTATCAGATGGCGCGGTTCGATGTAATTCGCACCAAGGAAGTAGCCGAGCGCAAGGTGCTTTCAGGCAGTTCGGCTCAACCTAATGCTGTCTGTACCGACGCGAGTAAGTGCAATAGCATTGAAGTACAAGGTGTAATCGGTGGCGTTATCGATGGCGGTCAGATTATCGATGGCGATACCCAGCAAGTTAGCGGCGGTTATGGCATCTTAGGTGCCCTCAACAATTACCAAGAAGCTCCGGGCTTTTATCCCTATGGTGGCAGCAATACCGAGCAGGGGATTAAGGAAGTCTACTACAATTTTCAGGCACAAGCTGGCACGATCGATCGCGGTTGGTACGCTAATATTTGTCATGCTGACTATGCCTTTGGAGTCAAGGTGTTTGACTGGGGCTGTACACCGCATTTTATCGGCCCACTACCCCTGGGTAAGCTCCATGAAGGCTCTCAAATTCCCCTCTTCCTCGGCAATATTAGTATCCCCATCCCACCTGGTGAAATCGCTCCTGTCGCTGGTGAAGTCGCAGCTACTCTGAAGAATGTGAATAACACCGTCAACCAGTTGACTGGCATAGTTTCTAGCTCGTCTAATATTGGTGCCGTCGCATCCCCTGAAATCGTCTCTAAAATCCCTGGTGTGCCGAATATTTCTAGCATTGGAGGTGGGATAGATTCCCAAAAATTAACTGATGCGATCGTCAATATTTTACCCAATGGTAATGCTAAACAGATCGGTCAATTGCTCAATGCTACCGCCCAAGAAATCGACCCAGATACAGGAGCAAAGTTTACTGGCTCGAAATTAATCGATCGCATCACCACCAAATATATTGCGGGTAATAATGCCGAAATTGGGAGTGATGCTCAAAGTATTAATTTGGGCATGAGTGTCAGTGAAATCGTCGCTAAAGTGAGCCAAAATTATGGTCAAAACTAAATGGCTATGGTTAGGAATTACCGCGACTTGTCTTCTTGGCACTGGCTATTATTTACAGCCTCAAACATGGCAACCAGTCTCAGTAAATTTAGCTACTAAACTATTGGAAGAAAACGGTAATGGATTACTCCAAGCGAAAGATTCAACTAAACTTAAAGCGCAAATTCAGACATTAGAAGTCAAACCAGATCGTTGGCAAAGCCTGCGTCTAGCGCAATCGCCACCCCTGACCATTTACGCCTTCAATTCAGACAGATTATGTGGGGCTGGCGGCTGTCTGTATAGCATCTATCGTCAGGATACCCAGCAGTTATTATTCAAACTACTTCTCAATCCGCACGACTCTCAATTTCCACCAATCTTTAGTCGCGATCGAAATTGTCTGACAGTTAAACAACCAACTAAGATTCGACTCGCACAAATTAACTACTGCTATATCGGCGATCGCTATGTCCAAAACCCAATCGTATATTCAGCTAACATCCACTAATCCCACCGACCAATTCCCAATAATTATTAATTATCTCAAATCACCAACTGGGATGACGATCTTATTTGCAATCTTCGCCCTGTGGCTGTTACGCGATAGTAACAATAAAGGAAAACTCGCCACTGGTAGATGGGGTGGAGCAACTGAAAGAAGATCCGCTAAAAAAATTGCCCTCAAGCAGATTAAGAATCCCAAGAAAAATGCTTGTTCGCTGTATATTAATACCCCTGCTTCAGTTAAAAAGAAACTCAAAAGTAAATTAAAATTCCCCGTTCCCCACCGCAGCTACATTCAAAAGCTGGTAGATAACTCCAAAAAGCCTGAAGCAGAACGCAGCCCCGTTACCGTACCTACCTACTACATTCCCGATACTCAACAGAGTATATCCGTCGTCGGTAGCGCAGGTTCGGGGAAAACCTATTCCGCGATCGATCCGCTCCTCCGCTCCGCAATCGACCAGGGACACAGCACGATCGTCTATGACTTCAAATATCCTGGTCAATCGAAAGACCTCGCCCTCTACGCCCGCAGAAGGGGCTATAAGGTCTATATCTTTGCCCCTGGATATGGGGAATCTCGCGCTCTCAACCTCCTCGACTTTATCAAAGATTCCAAAGATGCCATCGGAGCCGCCCAACTCGCCGAAGTCATCGTCAAGAATTGTAGCAATAAGAATTCTAGTGGTGGAGATGAATTTTTCACCAGTGCGGGAATGGGATTAGTTGAAGGTTTATTCCTAATTACCAAATGGATTGGTGAATACTGTGAAGATCCGAGTATGTCCGATTTACTCACCGCTGCTTGCATCATCAATCTACCCAATTTAGCCGCCCGAATTCAATACGCCCAAACCAATTCTGACCTCAACATCAGTCGTTGGACGCTGCAATCTTTCGCCCAGTTAGTATCAACTCACGGCAACGGTGAGGGTAATGAAGCGAATAAAACTGAGACGAGTATTGTGGCTACCGCTCAAGATGTATTTAAAAAGTTTATTCGCCGCGACTTTATCGGCTCGTTCTGTCAAAAGAGCAATTTGCCCGTTGATGTTGACGAAAAAGTATTAGTGATCTTTGGACTCAACCAAGTCAATCGCTACTCCATCGGCCCATTGTTAGCTGCATCATTACACATGATGATTAGCAACAATATCGTCCATAGTAAACCCCGTAAATCTCCCTTAATTGTCGGCTTAGATGAGTTACCATCCGCCTATTTTCCCGCCTTAGCGAACTGGTTAGCTGAAGCGCGTTCTGCTGGCTTCAATGCCATCCTTGGCTTCCAAAACTTCCGCCAACTCCAAGAAACTTATGGCGAGAATTTAGCGCAGATCATCTTTGGTAATACCGCCACAAAATTCATCTTCAATCCTGGTGAATTTGATAGTGCCGAAACAATTAGTAAATCCCTCGGACAAGTTGAGGTAAATATTAAGAGCAAATCGGTTTCAACGGGTAAAGGCGGACGCAGTACCTCAACCTCGAATCAGTTACAGACGAAAGCATTATTAGCCCCAGAAGAACTGCTCAAATTCGATCGCGGTAAAGCAGTAGTAATTAGCTCTGGTTATCGCAGCAAAAAAGAAGCATTCATCCCCCAGAAGATTGAATTTAAAATTTCCCAAGATGACTTAGATGAAGTCAACTATTTATCTAGTAAATGGGGTGAATGGATCGATTATCTCAACCACACCACACCTCAACTCACCGATGAGGAATTAGACGAAATGTTTGAAGAACGGGCACTCATTGTTGAACAATTATTCCCCGAACCCCCACGAGCGGAAGAAGTTGAGACTTTAGAGTTGGAGGTGAGTAGTAAGTAGTAAGTAATAAGTAATAAGTAATAAGTAACTTTTGCTTTACGCTTATTCCCTTTACCAAGAAAAGGGGTTTAAAGCCTCCCCCTTTAGGGGGAAATAATACTTTCCGCACTCAGCGGTTCAATCCTCTTAACTAAAGGGGGAATCACTGTCAACTGTCAACTGTCAACTGTCAACTGTCAACTGAATGAACCTTTCCCCCGACACCCCACACCCCATACCCTACACCCCTTTTCCAAACCCATGCTTGAACAACTAAACATCCCCTACGGACAAATTAGAGCAGTAGAATTTTTCAATGAATTTGGCAGAATCTTTTCATTAATCGATGGAATTTTATATGAATTCCAAGTCTCTGAAGCGATCGAATCTTCCTGGTTAGCCGCAAGAATTAACGGCGAACTCGCCTACTTTCTCGATAATACTGCCAATAAAGTGTTAATCGATCGATTAGAAACAATGGAAGCTCAAGCCATCCAAATTGAATCAAATCTACCGTTTTAAAGCTAATTTTAAAATGCTATCCTCATCTCTGCTTCCACGCACCTATTCTTCCACCTCATCAATGATAACAAAGACACCACCGCCAACATCAAACTCACAGATTTAACCCCCTTTACCCTTTACCCTTTACCCTTTACCCTTTACCCCCACACCCCACACCCCACACCCCACACCCCCACATTATGATTATTCAACCATCCCACGACGCGACAATAGAACCAACTAGCCAAGTATATGAAAATGGAGCCGAATTTGCACTTCAGGCATTATTAATGTGGCTAAATAGAGACAAAGAAAAGTTTGCCATAGAACAAACAGGTGCAGAATCTGGTTTAACAATTGAGAGAGTTGAAGAATCTGGCTTGACAATAGAGCGCAAAGTTGAAACGCCTAGCTTAGCTGCTACCCCAACTAAATTAGAGAATGAAACTGGTGAAGATCCTTGGTTTCAAGAACTAAAGACTCATCCAAATTCCCAGCCAAAACCTAATGAATCTACCAATCCCAATCAATTAGAAATCTCGAAAGTAGAGCCACCGAAAACCGAGGAAGCGACACGTCTACTGTATGGAATCAAAGATGGAAAACTAGTCAACAACATCTCGCCAGCAGAAGCACTAGCCGTTGCTGCGATAGTTAATGGTAAACCAGGAGGTGAAATTGCCAACGGTGCCAATTTACGCATCAAATTCAACAGTAAAGTTATTGCCGAAACCGATGCTAAAGGTAACTTAATTACTAATGAAATTTATGGCAAAGTTCCCAAGGAAGACTTAATCGAATTTAATCATCGAATTGCCAAAATTGCTGAAACTTCTGCTCCCACTGTCGATGTTCCCGCTCATACTCCGGCTGTTGCTGCGGTGGCTAAAAACTTAGCTAAAGCACCGCAAACACCTGGAAAAACTTTCCTAGAAAGGCTGTTTCCACCATTTGGAAAAAAACAGCAGACTTTAACGCCAGAACAGGAAAATATTCAAGAACACCTCACTCATAGTGGTGGTAAAAATGAATACGCCTTTAAGCATCTGCCCCAGGGCGATATCGTGTTCGTGAAAACGGCTATTGCCTTCACCGAGGCAAATACATCGCCAGGAAACCCATTAATTAGCCCGAAATATAGTTTCATCTGAATTAAATCGCGATAAAACAGTCACTTATCAATATCAAACACCCGATGGCAAAGTCGCAATCGAAGCAACTAAAAATCCAGCTACAGGCATGGTATCAATTCAACAATGTCAGCTCACAAATGAAACTCGTCAATATCTCAAAGATTTACAGACAACACTAGATCGTCCCCTAGTCGAACCCCAAGTATTCTCTCCCGTGGAACAGCAAATACAAGCACCCATAGTAGTCCCACCAACACCAATACCAACAGCAGTAACAGCCCAATCAGCACAAATTATTACATTAACAAATGATGAGCCAATCAATCTAAATAATCTCAAACCCGAACAACTCATCAAACATCTCGATCAAATTGAAGCTAAAACTGAGCCTCAACAAATTCAAACAATTATTATAACTAAAACACAACTAGAAGACTTATCTGACGATCGATCTGACGACCTCAAAGATATTGTATATGCAAGTCTCGATCGAAATGATAAATTTGGCTCTCGACTCGAAAAAATGAAAGATGCCGCCGATAAATTCATTACAAATGATCGATATGCTGCATTAGAGCAATTCGATCAAACCAACTTAGCAGCATTGATTCAAAGACTTGAATCTAACATCAAAGCGGAACAGGTAAATCTTCCAGAATTTATTAAATATTTACAAGAAAATCCCAGGGCATTGCCACAAGACCAAACAGACGATCTTAAATCTATTCAAACCAGATCTGAACAATTAGCAGACACCAAAGCTTTATTAACATTTGTTCGAGATAAATATCCATCTGATAATATAGTTAACAGTAATCTGGTACAACCAAAATATACCCTAATCGCAGCCAGCCTGTCAGAATTAATTGTCGATCGCCAAGCTGAAATTAATCGAGCAATTAGTCCTTTCGATTCTGCCCAGACTGCTGAAACACGACAAGAAAATCTAGCCCAAATTCTTGCTAATCCTAAGTATGAAGAAGTCCAAGTATCGGCGCAAGAAACAGTCTTGACAGTAGTTCAAACAAATATCGAACGAATTGAAAATAATCGACTAATCAATCTAGAAAACTTAGATAGCAACAACCTTAAACTTGCTGAAGCTCAGAAATTAGCAGATCCAGATGAAATTCAAAGCCTTACCCAAAAAGCTGATAAATTGACCGACTTCGCTCAATATCATGACAAAGAATTAGCAACCTTAATCCAACTCAAAGAATACGTCCAAAATTCCAAACTTAAACTAACTGAAAATCACCACCAATCGAACGACAAACCAATCGAACAAGAATTATCCACTGTTGCTGAAGCTAAAGCCGCAAAAGCTGCTCTTGCCAAAGCCAAACGGGAAGAGAAAAAAGCTGAAAAAGCGGCTGAGGCGGCTAATAAAGTTGTCGTGATTGAAACTAAGATCGATCGAGCATTAGATCTAGAACCAAGCCAAGCCAAGCCATCTACCACTCCAAATCAGATCGAGGCTAAAACTTCTACTCTCACCAAAAAAGAGCAGCTTGTAGCTCAAGCTAAAGCTACTAGAGCGTCTAAAACTAACACCCCTAAAGCCCCAACTAAAGCTAAAACGCCTGTTAAAGGAGGTCGAGGCTAATGGATACTCTCATCGAGCAATTACAAGTATATCGGGCGGTAGTGCTGAAGGTGCCCACGATCGAGAAAGTCAACACCCCCGCACTCATAGAACAGATTGCTAGTAGTGGAAACTGGCAGATTTCCACCTGGCACCTCCTCGGAGATCCCCAACAAGATAATATTCTCTTCTCCTGTCTGACCGCTTTTGCCAATGCCATCACCCAGCGACAATCCCCCAAATTATTCGTGTTTGAAAATATCCCCTCATTGCTCCACCAGATGCAGGGGAACGACGGTGAATTACTCACCCAAGGAATCATCGACTTGGTGCTGAATTTCCACCACTCCCAAGCTGCCGTCCTATTTATCGATGATGGTGGCGCGTCTTTGCCTCAATCGCTGCAAACATTGATTCCCCACCACGATTTACCCCTGCCCACCCACCCTGAAATTCAGTTGATTCTAGCCGAGTTTGGCATCGATAGTCCCCGACTGACAACCGTTGCAGCGGGATTGATGGGTGAAGAAATTCGGTTGGGATTGAGGTTGGCTTTATTAAGAAGCACAGATCCGCAAGAGATCGAACAACGGCTACTGACTTATAAAGTCGAATGTCTCAAAAAAATCGGCTTAGAATTTTTAGCTGAACCCGACGTACCCGATTTCGGCGGTTTAGATCGCCTGAAAGTAGCGTTATCACAGGTTAAACGCGATTTCACTCCTCAAGCGCGTCAATTTGGTATCCCTCTACCCAGAGGTTGGTTATTCGTCGGCCCACCTGGAACGGGTAAAACTCACAGTGCCAAATGTGCCGCCAAACAGCTTGGATTGCCGCTGATTAGTGTCGGTATCGATGCGATTAAAGCGGGTGGAGCAGATGTTCTCAAGGCATTACTCCACCGGATTGAAGCTGCCGCACCCGCTGTCATCTATATCGACGAACTCGACAAGTGTTTTTCCAAAGATAGCGATCCTCAAGTCTTGGGCGTACTGTTAACTTGGCTACAAGAAAAACGCTCGTCCACCTTTGTAATTGCAACCCTCAACGAACTAAATAATGTCCCCTCCGCAGTGACGCGCCAGGGGAGATTCGATCGGATTTTCTGGGTTGGCTTCCCCCAAGAAAACGAGCGGTATGAAATTATCAAGCTCTATGCTTCCCGATTCGACCCCCGTTACCTCGAAGGATATGGTGGATTAGATTTTGAGCAATGGTCGATTCTGCTTACCCATACCCTCAATTTTACTGGAGCAGAACTGAAGTTTTTAGTAGACCAAGCCGCACGGGGTAAGTTTTATCAAACGTCCGAACAAGATGAGAGCAACTTCCTCCCCCTAGATTATCAAGATCTGATGGCGGCTCGATCGACTGTCGTTCCTCTCTATGAGCGCAAAACCGCCGAGATTCTAGAAATTACCAAACAGGCGAAGAAATTCAGCGAACCATCTAGTTCGGACGATCGCTCTGAGTTTAAATTGCCGACAGTTAATGTCTTCGGTAATTAGCTCTATCTCTCAATCCAAACAATATCCCTAAAAATCAATTAAAATTCGTGAAAAATCATCGCCTAAAAGAACTAAAATCTCCGAAAAGAATTGCTTTAGAAAGAAATATTGAATTGCTGATATTTTGGGGTAATTCGGCTACGTGGATGGCATTTGGGTTGCTTTTCACTGTTGTCTATTTCAAAGTTGGAGTAACTCATGATGAGATAATGTCCGCAATTCGCTACCAAATTGTTGCCTTCTCCGTTGCCGCTTTTAGTTGTCCCTTGGTACCTGCTCCCTTCTGGCTTCGTTGTGTCATGTTTGTTGGGGGTATTGTGGCAATTGATTCGGGAATCTGTTCGTGATACTCCCTTAATAATTAGCACCGCTTTTTTTGAATCTTGCCTTTGCCCAAAATCGATAATCGCCCCGATTTGTCGAAATCGCCCACATCCAAGTTACAAATCTCATTCCGACGTAAGGCATTGTCCCAAAGCAATCGCAGGATGGCATAATCTCTGATCCCTTTGATGGTGCTGCGGTCTGGAATTTGCAGCATCTCTTTAAACCCAGCTACAGCAATCCCTGTGGTATCGCTATAGCTCTCGACTTTCAAGCAAGTGACATCAGCCAGATTAAAGTGACACTGCTCTGCTTGACGGGCGTAATCGACGAAGGATTTTAAGGCACTGAGCCGGACGTTAATCGTACTGGGGGCTAATTTAGCATCGAGGAGTAGTTGTCGGTAGTGTAAGACTTGATAGACGGCTTCTGGCTGTTGTAGGGAGAGAAACTGAGTCAGAAGCCGCTCTGATACTTCGAGATCGTAGGTGCGACGACAAAAATCGATGATCGCTTTACTGTAGTTTCTGCGAGTATTAGGAGAGATTTTCAAGCGCAGGAAATCAGCGAGAAACTCTGAAGAAGAACGAGTGACTTCAGGTGAGCTGGGTACTGGAATGGTCTTGGATAGTGGCGACCGCATGGAATTGATAGATAAGTTACAGAGCGACTTTACTTGCAACAAGTACTAGCATTTTAGCCCAAATCAAGAACACGACAATGAATTTGTTAGTGCGCTAAAATGAAATAGACCAAATGTTTTAATCCAGACTAGAATGCGTGAAAAAACTTATGATTTTGACTCCAGCGACTGGATTGGGAGATGTGTTGGTAGAGCGGTTGCGGTTGGCAGGAATGCAGATTGAAGTTGAGATGATGCAAGCGCACCGAGGCGGTCAAATTTATGTACGTCATACCAGGGTGCAGATCGTTCATCCAAATTTGCTTTTTTATCAGTTGTAGCAAAATCAGTTAAATAGCTGAAATAACTGGCTATTTTCAGCTAAAACTACTATTTCTCATCAAATATTTATATTCTGGACACTTATATCACACAATTAGATTGAGCTTGAAAACCTATCAACAGAAGATGGGTAAACAGTTGACAATTGACAGTTGACAACGGAAAGTGCGCGAACGAGCCATAATGTTTCATGCTGGAGAAGATAGATCGTGTTAAATCGGGTATCAATTAGCCCCAAGTCCTCTCGCTTGAGGTGCAGTCTGGCGATCGCGTGGACGCTAGGATTACTGGGCTTAGGCATAGTCGATCGAGGATGGGCGCAGACGCTCCCCAATCCCAGTAATACCATTGACCGTAATAATCTCCCACCTTCTCAAGCCCCGCTACCCGAACCGCAAATCCCAGAGCGGATTCCATCTTTACCTCAGCTATTACCACCTGCAAAACCGAATATTCCCGATAGTACTACCCCCGATTTACCAGGGACGATTCGCGTCAAACGATTTGAAATTATTGGCAGTACGGTATTTACTCAAGCCGATTTTGATCGGATCACGCAAGCATATCTCAACCGCGATATTTCGATCGCCGAGCTATTTGAGATTCGATCGAAGATTACCGAACTCTACCTAGCTAAAGGTTACGTCACTTCTGGCGCGATCGTGCCACCTCAGCGGATTGTTAAAGCAGATGGAGTGGTGGAAATTCAAGTTGTCGAAGGGCGGGTAGACTCGATCGAGGTGAAGGGAAATAGCCGCTTGAATGCCGAATACGTTCGTAGTCGGATCGCTCGATACACGGGCAAACCCCTACAGCAACAGCAACTCTTGACGGGATTGCAATTATTGCGACTCAATCCGCTCATTAATAACGTGCGGGCGGAATTAGCGGCGGGGCTGCAACCTGGATCGAGTACTCTGACTGTCGAAATTGGGGAAGCTCCGATCTGGTATTCCCAAGTTAGTGTCGATAATCATCGTTCTCCTAGTGCAGGAACGGATCGCAGACAGGTGCAAGTTAGAAATAGTAATTTATTCGGCTGGGGCGATAGTGTCAGTCTGGGTTATACCAATACCACTGGTAGCAATGGGATTGATGTTAGTTATCAAACACCGCTCAATTCCCAGAATACGCGCTTGAGTCTGAATTATGGGACTTCGAGCAGTCGAGTGATCGAAGAGCCATTTAATACTCTCGATATTCAATCGAAATCTAGTTATTATGAAGCGTCAATCCAACATCCAATTATTCAAACCCCCACTCAGGAGCTAGAAGTTGGATTAGTCTTCAGTCATCGTCAAAGTCAAGCTACACTGCTCGATAATATTCCCTTCCCCTCCGCTGGAGCCGAGCTAAATGGGCAGACAAAACTGAGTGCTGTCCGCCTCGTCCAGAGCTATACCCAAAGAAATGACCGAGAGGTCTTCGCCGCTCGATCGCAGTTCAGCGCGGGGCTAGGTGCCCTCGGAGCGACGATAAACGGCTCGGCTCCCGATAGTCGGTTCTTAGCTTGGCGGGGACAAGCGCAGTATGTCAAATTACTGGCTCCCGATTCAATTTTATTGGTGCGGGGTGATGTCCAAGTCGCAGATCGCGCGATGTTGCCCCTAGAGCAGTTTGGCTTGGGTGGTGTCGATAGCGTGCGCGGCTACCGCCAGGACGCACTATTGGCAGATAGTGGGGTATTTGCATCGACAGAGGCGCGATTCCCGATCGCCAGATTTGGTAAAGATAGTAGTTTACAAATTACTCCCTTTGTCGATTTTGGTACGGTTTGGAATAAATCTAGCGAAAAACTAGCTCGATCGACTTTATTATCAACCGGATTGGGACTGCGCTATCAACTTAGCGATCGATTAACAGCCAAGGTTGAATGGGGAATTCCACTAATCTCACTAGCAGAGAGCAAACGCACATGGCAAGAAAATGGCATCTATTTTTCCGTCGTCTACAATCCTTTCTAGGGTACTCGATCGCCAAATACACCTTCCAAACAGCCGCTAAAAGATTCCTCATATTTACCTGTGGAATCTTCGCGCTGTTATTTTGCGTAACTATTCAACCACTGCTGCTGACAGGCGAGAGGGTGAATGCGGCGAGTTCGCCTGTAGTGGTTTCCAGTAGTGGAGATTTAATAGATCGCGCTCAACAACTGTACCAATTGGGGAATTATCCTCAAGCGATCGAATTATTGAAACGATCGATCGATACCAATCGGGGTAATCCGCTCAAACAGGCGATGGGCTGGAGTAATTTAGCCTTAGTCTATCAACAGTTGGGCGATTGGCAAGCAGGGAATGATGCGATTTCTCAGAGTTTAAAACTGTTCCAAAATCGGACGATTTCAGGTGGATCGGGAATTTTGGCTCAAACATTAGAAATTCAGGGACAATTACAGTTCGCCCAGGGACAAACTGAAGCTGCACTGAAAACTTGGGAGCAAACAGCGCAACTGTATACCCAAATTGGCGACGATGCGGGGATTACGCGCTCGAAAATTAATCAGTGCCATGCTTTGCGGGTGCTCGGTTTCTATCGACGGGCGCAGGTTATTCTCGAACAATTACCAGCAAGTTTAGCGAGTAAGCCCGATTCCGCGATTAAAGTCGTGACGCTGCGATCGTTAGGGATTGCCCTCGAACAATCGGGCGATGTCGATCGAGCGAGTCGGGTGTTGGAGCAGAGTTTAACTATTGCTAAAAAACTGAAGTTGGATAATGAAATTAATGCAACTCAATTAATCTTAGGAAATCTAGCCAGAACTAAACAACAAATACCTCAAGCGATCGATTATTATTCACTGGCAACCACATCGCCGACTAATTTAGTTTCGATTCAAGCTCGATTGAATCTGTTGAGTTTGCAAATTGAAGCCAAACAAACGGCTGAAGCTCAAAAATTAATCGCGCCAATTCAACAGCAATTAGCCACTTTACCACCGAATCGGACTAAATTTAATGCCCAGATTAACTTTGCTCAAAGTCTGAGTAAAATCAACCGTCAAACACTAGCAGCGCGAGTCTTAGCTGAGACGATTCAACAGTCTGAAAAATTGGGAGATCGCCAGCGCACTCAATCTTTAGCTTTGGGTACCCTTGGAGAGCTTTATAAACAACAAGAACAATGGCAAGATGCCGAAGATGCCACTAGTCGAGCCTTAACGCTGGTAGCTAGTGCTAATGCTGACGATCTTGCTTATCGCTGGTATGGACAATTGGGGTATGTATTAGCCAAGCAGAATAAAGATCGACAAGCGATCGAGTCTTATACTGAGGCGATCGAACGGCTCAAATTATTACGCAAAGATTTAGTCGATGTCAATCGCGATGTTCAGTTTACCTTTAAAGAAAGTATCGAACCTACCTATCGAGAATTAGTCGGGTTGTTACTCAAACCAACTAATCAAAATAGTAGTGGTAAAAACTTAGATCGAGCGCGAAATTTAATCGAAGATCTCCAAGTTGCCGAACTCGATAACTTCTTCCGCGAAGCTTGTTTGAATAATAATAAAGTAATTATCGATGAAGTAGTCGATCGCGAAAATCCCAACGCGGCAATTATCTATCCAATTATTTTAGAAAATGAATTGCAGGTAATTGTCAAAATTCCCGGACAAAAGATTCTCAAACAACATCGAGTTGCTAAATCCAGACAGGAAGTAGAAAAAACTTTACAACAGTTGCAAGATTGGCTATTAGAACCAGATCGTACTAGAGATATTCAGCGATCGTCGCAAGAAGTCTATAGTTGGTTAGTCGCACCTTTTGAAAGTGAATTCAAAGGCAAGATTAATACCTTAGTCTTTGTCCTCGATGGCTCATTTCGGAATATACCGATGTCTATTCTTTATGATGGTAAGCAATATTTAATCGAGAAAAATTATGCGATCGCTACTAATTTAGGCTTGCGGTTGCAATCACCTAAACCAATTTCTAAATCGACTCTACGTGTCTTAGTCGCGGGATTGGCAAAACCATCCAAACAATTTGCTAGTACTTTTAGCGAACTGCCTGAAGTCCCATCTCAGATTAAAGCAATTCGGGATACTGGAGTGGCGATGACTGAATTAAACGATGATAAATTTACAATTAAAGCCTTTGCCGAACAAGTTAAAGATACACCTTATAATGTGATTCACATGGCAACTCACGGACAGTTTAGTTCGCAGATTGATAAGACATTTTTACTGGCTAATGATGGCGAACTCAAACTAACAGAATTCGATCGATTACTCCGAGATCGCGCTCAAACTCAGCGAAATCCGATCGATCTATTAGTAATGAGTGCCTGTGAAACAGCAGTAGGCGATAACCGCGCTACGCTAGGGTTGGCGGGAGTCGCAGTCAAGGCTGGAGCGCAAAGTACTTTAGCCTCCTTATGGAAGGTTAAAGATAATTCTACGGCGGTATTAATGGGCGAATTTTATCGGGAGTTAAAAAAGGGTGATATCTCTAAAGCGGAGGCTCTACGCCGCGCTCAGATCAAGTTAATCAAGGAATACAGTAATTATTCTGCCCCCTTATATTGGGCACCATTTATCTTAGTGGGTAATTGGCTTTAAGTCAGTTGTCAGTTGATAGTTGACAGTTGACAGTTAAATCAGTTGATAGTTGATAATTTAAGTTTTTAAATAAGGGGATGTATGGCTAAAGGTATAAGGTCTTGAAATTCAAGCTCTGTCAAGAGTATCTAGTAGTACTTTTGGGGAAGGAAATACGGGAAAGATCTCAATTAATACGAAAGGCGATCTATCCATGAATAATCGTAGTGGAATTTTTTCTGCTATTGGGTTGGCTGGAATAGGTAATGGTCAAGGAATTAGTATAATTGCTCGAAATTTTAATTTGACTAATCTGAGTAGTATCCAATCAGTTAATTCTGGGGGTAAAGGTAGTGCAGGTAATATCGAGATCGCAACTACAGGAGATTTAACTATTTTTGGAACTAATAATCAGTCACTACTCGGAATTACTGAAATTGATGGTTTGTCAGGAATATCTAGTAGCACAAATGGAATAGGCAATACAGGTAAGATTACAATTGATGCTAAAGGTAATTTATCAATGGCTAATCTAGGAGGAATTGTAAGTTCTATTTATCAAGAAGGATCTGGCGATAGTCAAGGTATTAGCATTGTTGCAAAAAATTTGAGTTTGACAAATAGCAGCAATATTCGATCAACTAATGAAATGGGCAAAGGCAAAGCAGGTAACATCACAATTCAAGCTACAGGTAATTTAACTATCTCAGGGACAAAAAATCAGTCACTTCTTCGAGAAGATGAAACTAGTTTGTCAACAATTTCGAGCAGTACAAATGGGCTAGGCGATACAGGGAAGATTACGATTGATGCTAAGGCTAACTTATTTTTAGAGAACAGAAGTGGAATTACTAGTAACGTTCGTAAAAGCGGAATAGGGAACAGTCAAGGTATTAACATCAGTACTGGGAATTTAAGTTTAATAAATAGCAGCGGCATCCAATCCGGTAATTTTGGTGGGAAAGGTAATGGAGGTAATATTGATATCTCAACTACAGGAGATATTAATATCTCTGGAACTGACGATCGATCGCGTCTTCAAGGTGGTAAAGGTAACATTTATCCTCTATCAGACATATCAACTAGTACTGATGGACAAGGTAATGCGGGTAAAATTATAATTAATACCAAAGGTAACTTTTCGATGGCAAACCGAGCATTGATTTCTACTATCATCAATGACGACGGAGTAGGTAATAGTCAAGGTATTAGTATTGCTGCTAATAATTTAAATTTAAGAAATTTTACAAGTATTCAATCAGGGAATAGCGGTGGAAAGGGTGACGCAGGTAATATTGAAATTGCAAGTAAAGAGAACGTAAATGTTACCGATGTGTCTCTAATTTCTAGCCAAAGTTCAGGTCAAGGAAAAGCTGCTGATATTTCAATTAATAGCAATCGTTTAAATCTAAGTCAAGGATATATTTCAGGAGTTGCTGATTCAGTTAATGGTGGAAATATTAAAATTAATATTAATGACAAATTAATATTAAGAAATGATAGTCAGGTTTCTACTACTTCTGGGATTTCAGGGAAAAATGGAAATGGAGGGAATATCAGTATTTTCGCCCCTAATGGTTTTATTGTTGCTGCTCCGAGTGAAAACAGTGATATCACCGCAAATGCCTTTAGTGGTAGTGGCGGTAAAGTTACCATCAATACCAAACAGAATTTCTGGATCTCGCCTTTGAGTCGAGCCGAACTCGAAAAACAGCTAGGCACAACCGTTCCAACTCGACTCGATCCATCTAAACTTCCAACCAACGATATTACCGCTATCTCTCAAGTCAATCCCGCTTTAAACGGACAAGTTACCACTACTCCCCCCGAAATCGATCCCAGTCGCGGATTGTCACCTTTACCAAATAGCGTCACCGATCCTACCAACCAAATTAACCCCAACTGCTCCGCTAAAGCAATAGGGAATAACTCCTTCACCAATGTCGGACGCGGTGGTATTCCCGCTACCCCCAAAGATCCCCTCAACGAACAGGAGATCGCCACCAACTGGGTAAGAATCAATCCCCAGGATACTCGCCCCCTAGCACCCATCGCCGCAATTCCAGCCCCACCAACCCAAATCTACACCTCCGCTTCCTTCGACTCCGCTCAGGACAAGCAGGGTAAGCCGATTGTCGAAGCCCAAGCATGGCGACGAGAGCGGAATGGGGATATCGTACTGGTTGCCGCAGCTTCAGGGAATTTATCCCGCTCACCGCAACCACAAGCGGGTTGTATCGATCGATAACGATCGAACTTGGATACACTAATATATGTAATTTGATTAGTCGATCGATATCAGGGCGAAAATTAGGGAAGATTTGCAGGCGGGAGATGATGTTGTAAGGTTTCATCCTCAGCTACAGATTTTCTCTCGTCCAATCATCAATGATTAAATTAGGAACTTGCGAAAAATCCCGATAGTTACGAGTGAGTAAAGTCGCTTGATTTGCTAAAGTGATCGAAGCAATTCGTAAATCCTGTGTGCCAATTCTAATTTTTTGCTGCCGCAGTCGATCGTAAATTAATTCTGCTTCGAGATCGAAATCTATTTGTTCAAATTCTTGCAAACTCTCGATCATCAAACGCAAATTTTGGTAAGCCAAAGAAAGTGATATTTTGCTTTTGGGGTCGGAGGCTTTGCTAATTACACTCAACCGACCGCGTAATTGCTCTTCCGCAGTAACAATCGTGATGACTACTCGATCCTGTTGATGCAATGACAATCGATCGATAAGTTGTAAATTTTCTCTTTGTAAAAGAGATAAATGGTCGGTATCTAAAATCCACATACTCACAATGGTTATCTGTTCGATGCACTAAGAATTCAAGCTATCCAAGTCATCTCGGTAGGATTGAATCTCTTGTTGAAATTCTTCAAATTGTGGATCTGTCTTGAATATTCCCGCAGATCTCAACCACCCCCGCTCCTGCTGTCTGTGCTGGTTCATGGGCAATTCTAGCGAAACTACTTCGACTGTCTCTAGTTTCTCAATTAGATTGTTTCGCAGGCTACTAATAGCCTGTTCTCGACTATTTTCTACAGCGGTACAATCGGGAACTTCCAATACAGAAGCAACAGTTTTTCCGTCTGCTCGTTGCTGGAGCAGAATATTGACTTTGATACTATTTTGGTGAGCCTGCATGATATTTGGCTGCTCGGTGAGTGAGGGTATATATATTGTATGGCATTACTGAGTGTTGATCGATAACTTAAGATTGCTAAACGACAACAAGAGCGCAGATATTATCACCCGCGCTCTCATTGTCGTCCAACAGCAGATTATTTAGATTTCGACTCAATTGTTAACTGTCAACTGTCAACTGATCCAATGGCTGCGATCGCGTCGATTCATGAACTCGATCGACCAAAATAGCGATCGCGACTTCACAGTCTAGCTATTATAACCGTTTCTTACGAACATAAATAATATGACCACCAATCATAAAACTTGCTAGACATTGTGGTAACGAGCTTTCAAAAGTTTTATAATTTTGGAGAGAATTGGCTTGCACGGTTTCTCTTCCACGCTGCTGACCAACCTCTTGAGCGGATATGGCTAGTGCAGACCGATTGTTGAACTGAATTGCTAAGGTATTAACAGTGGCTGTAATAGCGAGTAAATAAAGTAATTGCTTTCCAAGCATCTGATTTTCCTCTAGATAAAAGTAAGGTTGATGAATATAGCTGTATTATTAGGAATTTGGAGCGGAATGAAATCAAATTTTAGATGTGACTAAGGGTTGAAGCGACAATTGATTCTGAGGCGATAGACAACATACTACCGATACCGAAAAACATTAATAGCATCAATCCAACTAGACCAAAGTTAGTATTTTTATATTTTCTCAGTCCTGGAAAGAATTTACTAAAGATATAAAATCCATCTAGTGGGGGAATTGGCAAACAGTTAAATAGAAATAAATTAAAGTTAACGGTCGCTGCTAGAAAGAAGAAATCTTCACTTAAAAATTGATGATATTCTGAGGCTTTGAGTAGCCCGACAGAGATAAGTCCTAAAATTGCATTCGATCCAGGGCCAGCGGCTGAAACTATCAAATCTCCCCATTTGCGTGACCTAAATTTATTCGGGTTGACAGGCATTGCACCCCAAGCTATCCCAAACAGGCACAGCATGACAATCGATTCCGCTCCCATCAGGACGATCGGATCGAGCTTCAGATGCCCAGTTTTGATTGGTGTATTATCGCCTTGACTGATTGCGACAATGCCATGCGCCAGCTCATGCAGACAAATTGAGACGATCGTAATCACAATTAGTCTAAAGTAACTAAGTGGATTTTCTGTCAACATTTGAATCATCATAAGCTTAAAATCCTAAATTGAAGAGATTGTTATACTATGTTGGGGTGCGATCGGGACGGCTGTAAAATGGTGTCACCGATCGTGTCAATTCATGAACTCGATCGAGCAAAATAGCGATCGTGACTTCAGATTTTTGTCTTGGCTATTATCGTTTTTTTAATCTCTTTTAGCGTTGGCGACTCTAGTTTCAGGTGTTCGAGCGATTCATCTGCATGTTTCTCTGCATATTTTACTAACAATTCATGTATACCCTTATACGTGGGCTGATAAGCATATCGATATGCTGGTCGATTAAACGGAAGACCACCCATAAATAATTACCTCAGTTGTTGCAAGAAATTCAAGTTTTTTAGATTAGAGCTTGAGTTGCGACACTCATGATTTAGTTTGGTACTTACTTATCTTTGGTTTAGACAAGTTTTATGCAAAATACCAAAACTTTTTGAAATAGACCCGATTCTGAAAATTTTGCACGGTTGTAAAAGTGTCGCTGTCAACTATCAACTGTCAACTGTCAACTATTTACCGCCCGTACAAAACGCTATTTGCTTTTATTTCTGTAGAACTAGCATTATTAATCGCATTAGCTCGCCGTTTCCGATCGATCATTTGTTGCTGACTACGAGAGACACTTTCACGAATTGTATTGCTGGGATTGGGAATTAGAGTAGTGTTAGAAGAATTACGATATTTTCTTCGTCCACTCACATTTCGAGATTGTGGTTGGGATTTGAGTTCTTGTCGCCATTGCTCTACGTCACGATTAATTTGAGCATTTCGTTGAAATATTGCATCCATATTCGCATATTGAGCATTTACCGAGCAAGGAATTAGAGTAACAATTGCGATCGTCAGTAGTAATTTAAGTTTCATAATAGCTCTGTGTGTAAATTCAATGATTTTTTCGACAATATTTAGGGACTATATTTTACAAGCTAAAATGTTAGTTGCACCCAAACCGATAGTTACTGCTTGCACTCTTTGTAATGGCGTACCATGATGATCTTGTGACCAGACATTATTGTCACCTAAACTATAGGCAAATGCCCTAATTTCTTGAATATCCTGATTATCAAAAACTAAATTTGGCACTGCTGCCATATAAAACCCCGCCAGACAATCTGCTTGTAACTCAGATATCGAACCATTATTACTATTGAATTGATAAGCGTTTTGCATTGCATGAGCATACTCATGCCCAACTACATATGCCAGGGCAGCGTCTCCATATTGATATGCCATTCTCACCATATCGGTGGTGATATAAATTGAATGATCGATCTGACAATAAATTGCATTACCTGGTGCCATCGCACCACAGCCAGTATTGGAGCCAGAGCGAATTGGTTTATAGATTCGAGGCACAGCATTGTAACCGTAAATCTTGGCAACTCCAGCATACATAGACTTGATGACTAAATTAGGCGGCATTTCTTTAGCCATCGATTTATCACTAATTAATAATGGGAGTGAGATAGCTGTAATAACTGCCAATATAGCTCTAAAAATATTGTTTTTCATTGTTAGTTAGAACTCATGTTATTTACTTGTCTCCCACCTTCATGAGTTTTATGCAAAAGTATCAAATTTTCTCAAACTAAGATCGATTTTAATGATGTTAAAATCTGCAATGGCAAATTTAAAGTCGAGTGTTATGTGTTTGTGTTGTGTACAGATAAGCTTAGATGACTAAAAAAGGGAGCTTACACCCCCTTTTTTAGTGAAATTCTTAGAAAATACTAACAATCTCTGAAGAATTTATTTCTCGGACCCCAACTTAACGAGAACACTGTTGTTGATATACCTGAGCAACAATATTTTTAGCCCCTTGATCGGAAATTGAATTGTACTGTTGTGCTAAAATTTGACAATCTCGCGCTTGATTGGTTGTTGCTGCTCCACTCCCATAATTGGGATTATAGTATTGTGCTGCCCCAGAGCCATATCGACGATTCTGGTAAGCATTAGCGGCTTGACCGTAGCTGCCACCATAGTACAAAGTGCGATCGCGACTTGCTTCTGCTGCCCGTTTGTTCGAGCAATCGTCGCTAAAGCATCCTGCTTGTGCGGGTTTTGGCAACAGTTGACTGACCCCAGCAGTTAGAAGTAATATTGCGCCTATTTTTAAGGCGTGGGAAGTTATAGACATGATATTGTCCTTTGTAATTGGATGTTTGGGAATGAGCTTGATTCAATAAATCTGAGCTAACTGACATTCCTATTTACCTATCAGTCGATCTCGATCTTGTTATGCAGTCTCATCGGATTATTTACACAACTTCATAAAGTCTCGAATTGAAGTTGATCGGCTAAAAGCTGAATTTAGTACCGAACTCGACACTCCCATAGCTAAAATCAGTACTATTCGCCGTGTTGTTGATGACATAGGTTGCTGGGGCATTAACATATTTGTACTGCAAATAAATATCTTGTCGATCGGAGAGCGCATAACCAACTCCGGCTTTCAACTGATAGGTCAATCCTGAAGCTGAACCCCAGTCTTTACCCTCACCCTTTAAATTAGTTGAAGCAAATCCAACGCCTGCACCAACAAAAGGTTTAATTTGACCACCAGTTTCGATATCATAATAACCATTTAAGATCGCGGCAAAAGTAGTAGCATCACATTTTTTTGGCGCACCATCATTAACGGGTTGATTTGCATTTCTAGTCATTGTATTGGTTGCATAAGCAACCTCACCTTCTAGTCTAAAGTTAGATGATTTATACCCAGCAAAGGCATTGATATTACTTAAATCGATGAGACTTCCCAGTGCATTATTGCCACTCCAATTTCGCGTGGTCTTATTAGCATCAGTTGCCGCCATATTTGGAAAATTAGCTCCTCTCACTGTCCCCCAGTACCACCCAGTTTGACGATCGTCGCGCTGCACAGTTCGAGCTACATTCTTCTTTGGCTGAGGCTTGGATGTTCTTGATTCGGGTGAAACTGACACCTTGCGATCGGAAAATGACATTTTCAAAGATGAACTTTCGCCAGCTTGAGCAGAACCGATTGCAGTCATCGAAACCAGAGCAGTAATTAGCAAAGAGCCAGATAGTTTGAGGGAAAGCATAAGTTAAATTCGGATGTGGTAATTAATTTGGTTAATCACTTATCAGCAGATAAGAATACTTTTATGCAACTCTCCAAAAAAATTTGACCTCAAATAAAAAATACTTCCCTGCTATACGGATAGAGAGAAGTAGACAGTTGATAGTTGATAGTTGATAAATGTTTATTTTTGGGAAGTTCCTTAAGTCCTGGGAATCTCACAGACAACTCGCAAACCGAGATCGTAGATGTTGAAGTCGGGGGTCATTTCTAAGCGAGTGGCAGAGCGGCACCTACGCGGATTAAAGCTCCAGGAACCTCCCCGCAGTATGCGACTAGCCTCATCATTCTCCTCAGATAACCAAGCACTTCCATTAGTCGGCGCACCTTCATAATTATCATGCCAATAGTCTAAACACCACTCCCATACATTCCCGTGCATATCGTACAAGCCAAATTGATTCGGGGGAAAAATACCTACAGATGTCGTTTCTGATTTAGTTTTTATTTTGCGTTCTTTAAGATAAGTTGCATCTGTAAAATAGTCTGCTAACTTACCTGTAATCGTCTTGCCAAAGTAGAAAGGGGTGGTGGTTCCAGCCCGACAAGCATATTCCCATTCTGCTTCGGTTGGTAGTCGATAATCTCGCCCTGTCTCTCGCGATAAACGTTGACAAAATTCGATAGCATCTTCCCAAGACACCCGTTCCACAGGTAGGTTATCACCTTTAAAGATAGACGGCAGCAATTCCAAATTCAGATTTTGACAACGGGAGAGAAGGAGGAGGAGAATAGAAAGAGTGGAAAAAGAGGAGCAGATGGAGCCAAGAAAGCTAAGTTTAGTCACCCTACTGGAATATATAAATCAAGCGATTCAGGGGAT
>JANYDE010000160.1 GCA_025359915.1 Chamaesiphon sp. 336R_metabinner_41
ATCTGAGGAATCAATAGTAGACTGACTAGAAGCAAGATCTTTAGACATTGGCGCACACCTGAATATATTCAGCTATTCTCTCCTGTCTTCCTTCTCAGAAATCTGTGTCCTACGATACTTTCTGAGATGCGCTTACCCTGAAGGGCGACCGTCAGGATGATAAATTACTAGGGTGTCAGGCTGCATCTGAAATTCGATACTTAGTCTTGGGCTAGTCCAATTGCTCAGATCGTCTATCGATTCCAGCCTTTCACCATTGCGAATCCAGCCTGTAAAATCAATGCGATCTGGGTCGTAGATATAATACTCTTCAACACCATACTGTTCATAAAAGCGGAGCTTGCGGTTCATTTCTCCCATCCGATTCCCAGGGGAGAGGATTTCAAACACCACTTGGGGAGGAATTCCACCTTCTTTCCACTGTTGATAGGAGCCTCGATCTCCTTTTGGTCTACCAAATACGACCATTGTATCGGGTGCTAGCCGAGTTTTATTATCACCTTCGATCGGATACCACAGCAAGTCTCCAGCGATGAATACGTTGGGATCTTGCGCGAAAAGTAGTTCAAGATTTTCTTTGATTGTGACGATCCACCGAAATTGTTTGGTATTATCTGACATGGGCTGACCGTCACAGTCGGGATAGATGATTTCAGGCGCGATTGTGGTGGGAATTTGGGCAACCATATCTACTGACCTAAATTTGAGTCTAACTCTATTATATCATATGCCTGTAAAAATGAATTAGTTAGGACATATCAGATCCCCGACTTCTCCGAGAAGTCGGGGATCTAGTTTCACACAACATCACCATCAAAATAAAATAAAATCTAAGATTAATTGTGCCGTAATCTGCGGCTGTTCTAAATGCGGAACATGTCCGCAATTATCGATCCAGTGAAATTGAGAATTCGGTAAATTATCCTGGAATTGTTGTGCTGGTTTAGTACCCAGAATTTGATCCTGTTTACCCCAGAGAATCAGCGTCTCTTGCTGAATTTCTGACAATCTATCTAGCAAATAGCCATAACCACCACTCCGAGTAAACGCGATCAAAGCTTTACTCCAGTTCGGCATTTCTAGATGTAAAGCCGCACACAACTGAGCATCTGCGGTGACGAAAGTTTTGTCAAAATAAGCCTTTTCACTTACACCCTTGCGGACATTCGGATTGGATAGAAACTTTGTCGCTAACTTGCCTAGTGGTTCAATCAAGAATTTACCCATCGCCGGAGGTTGACTGAATCCAGCACTGTCAATCAGGATTAATTTATGAACGGCTTCAGGATATTTTAATGTAAATTCGATCGCAGCGGCACCACCCATCGAGACACCGACTAATATCATCGGTTGGTTGATTTGTGTTTGCCAAAATGCCTGGAGATGAGTACGAATACTATCAGAACTAAATGGACAATCTACCAATCTTTGGGTAAATCCAAACCCTAATAGATCGATCACCCAAACTTCCTGTTGAGCTGCAATAATTGGAATAATTCGCCTAAATTCTAACAGCGAACTATCGAATCCATGTAGAAACACGATCGGGATTCCACCCTTACTCTGACGGACATAACTAGTCGAAATTGCCTGTGAGAGTAAGGATGTCTGAATATCTGTCTGCTGAATTTGACAGGCTAACTGGATCGAATCTGGCTCAGTTAATTGTCGGACGTTGATTGGTAAAAAACTAGGAAACATCAACTGACTCAAAACTTTTCTGAACCTCAGCTACCACTTCAGCCGCTTCCTCATCGTCGATATCCATCACTGTTTGCAGCTCCTTGAGGAATACCTGCGCTCCAGCGGGAATTTCGCCCGTATCGGGATTCATCTTAACCAAAATCGCCGCAGCATAAGCATCTGGTACCAGATCGTCAGGAATTGCTTCATCAGCCGCATTAAATAATGCGCCTAACCCATGATCTGTCGAAATTGCAATTAATCGATCGACCATCGACAATAAATCTTCTTCGGAATACTCTACATATAAGTCAAAATCTGCCAGGATATCCAGAAATAGATCTGGTGCAACTAACTCCTTGGGATTGTCTGCTAGCGCAGCGATAAGCACGATCGATGCCAAAGCCTCAGCTTCATTTAATGGCTCTTCGGTATACTCTTCAGAATTGAAGATACTATCGTATTTTGGCATGTTCATAATTTGTTCGATCGACTATCCTCTCGCTAGTAATACCAGATACCAGGGGGAAAGGGAAGGGATAGAGATGATTTTTAATAAAGGGGATAGGGGAAATTATTATTAGGGAATCGAGGTTGCGTCTTTAGTTTTCCCCTATCCCCTATCCCCTAATTTCTAAAATTCCTTGCTCATGCTTCCACCAGATGGGATGATAGTTAGCAATTGCTGTGATAAATGCGGCGATACTCAGCCTGCACTTGTCTACCTGTGCCGAAACTAGTTAGTAGTTTAATTTATATATATCATGCCTGTAGCTGCTCAATCCTTAGACCAACTTGCTATTAATTCTATTCGCTTCCTCGCTGTTGATGCGATCGAAAAAGCGAAATCTGGACACCCAGGTTTACCAATGGGTGCGGCTCCGATGGCGTATGTGCTGTGGCAAAAATTCATGCAGCACAACCCCAAGAATCCTCAATGGTTCAACCGTGACAGGTTTGTATTGTCGGCTGGACATGGTTCGATGTTGCAGTACGCGCTATTGCACCTGACCGGATATGATAGTGTCAGCATCGAAGACATCAAACAGTTCCGTCAGTGGGGTTCTAGCACCCCTGGACACCCTGAAAACTTTGAAACTGCCGGAATCGAAGTTACTACTGGACCCCTCGGTCAAGGGATTGCTAATGGCGTTGGTTTAGCCTTGGCTGAAGCGCATTTAGCAGCTAAATTTAACAAGCCTGATGCTACCCTAGTTGACCACTATACCTACGTAATCGTCGGCGATGGTTGCAACATGGAAGGTATTTCCGGTGAAGCGGCTTCGATCGCAGCTCACTGGGGACTTGGTAAACTGATCGTACTGTATGACGATAACCATATCTCGATCGATGGTTCCACAGATGTAGCGTTTACTGAAGACGTATCCGCACGGTATGAAGCTTACGGTTGGCACACCATCCACGTTAAAGATGGTAACACCGACTTAGCCGCAATTGAAGCCGCGATCGCCGCAGCGAAAGCCGTCACCGACAAACCAACGATGATTAAAGTAACCACGATCATCGGTTACGGTTCCCCAAATAAATCCAACACCGCTGGTATTCACGGTGCAGCCTTAGGCGACGCAGAAATCAAACTCACCCGCGAAAACCTCGGCTGGGAATACGCTCCGTTTGAATTACCTGCTGAAGCAGTAACTCACATGGGCGAAGCCGTCGCAAATGGTGCGAAAGCTGAAAGTGCGTGGAATGCTACCTTAGCTGAATACACCGCCAAATATCCAACTGAAGCAGCCGAATTCACCGGATTGACCTCCCGCGAACTCCCTGCTGGTTGGGATAGCGTATTGCCTACCTACACCCCCGCAGATAGCGCAGTAGCTAGCCGCAAACACTCCGAAATTTGTCTCAACAAACTAGCTGCTGTTCTCCCTGGTTTAATCGGTGGTTCTGCTGACTTAACTCACTCCAACCTTACCGAAATCAAAACTTCTGGTGACTTCCAAAAAGGTGCTTACCAAAATCGCAACGTCCACTTCGGCGTGCGCGAACATGCGATGGGAGCCATCTGTAACGGTATCGCCCTCCACAACTCCGGCTTAATCCCCTACGGTGCAACCTTCCTAATCTTCTCCGATTACATGCGGGCACCGATTCGCCTCTCCGCCTTATCCAAAGCGGGTTCGATTTGGGTAATGACTCACGATTCCGTCGGACAAGGTGAAGATGGACCTACACACCAACCGATCGAAACCATCGCATCTTTACGAGCTATTCCTAATTTAACCGTAATTCGTCCCGCTGATGGTAACGAAACTTCTGGTGCTTATAAAGTAGCGATCAAGAAAGCCAGCAAAACCGATCCTACCCTGCTTGCCCTCTCCCGTCAAAATCTACCTAACTTACCAGGTACCTCGATCGCCGGAGTAGCTAAAGGAGCTTATACTATCGTTGACTCCGAAGGTACTCCCGACATCATCCTCATCGGTACTGGTTCCGAAGTAATGCTTTGTGTAACTGCGGCTGAAAAACTCACCGCTGAAGGTACCAAAGTTCGCGTAGTTTCCATGCCATCATGGGAATTATTCGACGAGCAAGACGCAGCTTACAAAGAGTCCGTCTTACCTAAATCCGTTACCAAACGGGTGGCAGTCGAAGCCGCTTGTAGCCAAGGTTGGCACCGTTTCGTCGGTATCGATGGTGGGTTGGTTACAATCGATCGTTTTGGTGCTTCGGCTCCTGGTGGCGTTGTGATGGATAAATTTGGTTTCACTGTCGATAACGTTATCAAGACAGCTAAATCTGTATTGGGCTAATCGCTAGACTCAAAGTGGTTTTAACCACTGCTCATGATGCAAAGTCAGCCTGTCTTGTCGTTTTTTATATCTCCTGTCGGAGAGGCTAAATCTATTCGGTCCGCGTAGGCAGACTTTGTATCACCAGCCACAATTTCAATCGTAGGTATTTCTATTCTGCAAGTAAGGGTAATTTGTAAATTACCCTTACTTGATTGAATGGAAGAGATCGAGTTTATTTACTCTCGATCGATCCTTGACTATCCCGCCATTCATAGGCTGCTGCGGTGCGTTCTCGATCGATCTTAAAGATAGATACACCCAGTGGTGGAATACACAAATCTAGGGAGAATTTGCGGTTATGAATTGACCATTCATCCGCCCATTTTCCGCCGAGGTTGCCCATATTGCTACCGCCATATTTGCGTGCATCACTGTTGAATATCTCGGTGTAGAAACCATGTTCGGGAACACCGATGCGATAATGTGCGTGAGGTTGTGGGGTGAAATTGCAGATGATAATTAAAGTATCATCACTATTTTTATCACGGCGGATAAAGGAGATCACACTGTGACGAGTATCGGTACAATCAATCCACTCAAACCCAGCTTCTTCAAAGTCTTGAGTATAGAGCGCGGGTTCGTGGCGGTAGATATAGTTGAGATCGGTTAGGAATTGACTCATCTGTTGGTGAGGGGCATGTTGTAACAATTGCCACTCCAGATCCGACCATACATTCCACTCGCTCCACTGGGCAAATTCCATCCCCATGAATAGGGTTTTCTTGCCGGGATGACTGAACATATAGGCATAGAGACAACGCATGTTAGCGAGCTTCTGCCATTCATCCCCAGGCATTTTGCCAATGATGTTGCTCTTACCATGAACTACCTCATCGTGCGAGAGGGCGAGCATGAAGTTCTCGCTGTGGTTGTACCACATACTAAAGGTGAGATTATTCTGGTGGAACTGACGGAACCAGGGATCCATCTCAAAATAATCGAGCATATCGTGCATCCAACCCATGTTCCATTTGAGGTTGAAACCTAAGCCGCCCAAGTAAGTAGGCGCGGATACCATCGGCCAAGAAGTGGATTCTTCAGCGATCGATAATGCACCTGGAAAGTAGCTAAAGATGAGATGATTAGTCTGACGCAAGAAGTCGGCGGCTTCGATATTTTCCCGTCCACCGTACTGATTTTTTACCCATTCGCCTTCTTCGCGACAATAGTCAAGATAGAGCATGGAGCTGACTGCATCTACCCGAATCCCGTCGATGTGGTATTTGTCAAACCAGAAGAGGGCGTTGGCGTAGAGGAAGTTTCTGACCTCATTCCGGCCATAATTAAAGATCAGTGTGCCCCACTCCTTATGTTCGCCTTTGCGTGGATCTGAGTGTTCGTAGAGGTGCGTACCATCAAAGAAGGGTAAACCATGCCCATCTTTAGGGAAATGTCCAGGTACCCAATCGACGATCACACCGATATTTTCCTGGTGACATTGATCGACAAAATACATGAAATCTTCAGGCGAACCATGTCGGGATGTCGGCGCATAGTAACCAGTCACCTGATAGCCCCAGGAGCCATCGAAAGGATGCTCGGAGACGGGTAATAGCTCAATGTGTGTAAACCCTAAATTCTGCACGTAGGGAATCAATTTATCAGCCAATTCGCGATAAGTCAGAAACCGTGCCCCTGGATTGTAATCCGAAACTAATACCGCTGGCGAATTAGTGCCATCGGGTAATATTGCTGGTTCGCTAGCGGCGGCGTGTAACCAAGAGCCGAGATGACATTCGTAGACTGAGATTGGTTGACGCAGAGTATCAGCTTGACGACGACGATCGATCCAATCTTCATCTTCCCACTGATGGACGGTTAAATCGGCAACGATCGAGGCAGTTTTCGGACGCGCTTCTTGGTAGAATCCATAAGGGTCAGTCTTTTCGTAAGGATGACCGTCTTGATTTTTGATTTCGTACTTATAAGACGCGCCTACTTTGAGTTCGGGGATGAATAATTCCCAAATCCCATTCTCGCGCTTCGCCATCTGATGCTTGCGTCCATCCCAGTGATTGAAATCACCAATTACCGAAACATTCCGCGCATTCGGTGCCCAAACAGCAAAGTAGACACCCTTAATTCCTTCAATCTCGATCGGATGTGCGCCTAATTTCTCATAGATCCGGTGGTGATTTCCTTCCGCAAATAAGTGAATATCAAAGCTACTTAATAACGGCGAAGTAAACGCATAAGGATCGTAAATCACCCGCTCGTGTCCACCTTCCGTAATCTTGAGCTGATAATTGCTCAATTCCGGTAGATCGATCGTGCAACTAAAAAAATGAGAATGATGCACTGATTGCATCTCATACTCCTGACGGGCAGACGGAATCATCACCGAGACCGACTCGGCATTGGGCATATAACTACGCACCACCCAAACAGTTTTACCATTTTCCTCAACCTGATGAGGACCCAAAATTTCAAAGGGATTGTGATGTTGATTGTTCACAATCCGGTCAATCTGTTCTAAGGCAAGAGTCATGAATTATTAACCTAAGTTGATGCAAAAAAGCTTATTAAATTATTGATAATTAATCGAACTGACAATCGCCACCAAGCGATAGATTTTCATACCGTTATCTTACGGATTTAAGTTCCAAATTTTTGTATGCTTGCCGACAAACCCGCCGATAAGCTGCCCCTATTGTATCCCAATACCTCTGTCCCTCATGACAAAGTTGGAATGACTCTCTTGTTTCGACTGGGAATGTGGCAAATTATCGCTCCCCGTCAATTGGTTTTTCTGGAGTTAGCAGTTGTAACTGATAGAAGCCGAGATCGAGCCAACGCCCAAATTTGAACCCCGCGTGTTGAATCGTACCTGCATGTCTAAATCCCAGCTTTCCATGGAGTGCAATACTGGGAGAATTTGTCATGTCTATCCCACCAATCATCGTGTGATACTGCTGCTCGGTTGCGGCGAGGATGAGCTGCTGCATCAGCGCAAAACCAATTCCCTTACATCGATGGTCTTTATGGATATAGACTGAATGCTCGATCGAATATTTATAGGCTGGCCAATTTCTAAAAGTACCATAACTGGCAAATCCGAATAGTCGATCTGATTCATCAATCGCGCCAATTACTGGAAATTTACCACTTTCTTTGGTTTGAAACCAACCTACCATACTTTCCGGCTGACGGGGCTGATAATCATAGAGTGCGATAGAATTAACGATCGCGTCATTAAAGATGTCTAGAATCGCCTCTGCATGTGCAGTATAGGTACATTTGATGAATTGCAATGAATTCTCCTATAGTTAATATTGACGCGATCTAATCTTACTCTGTCGATCAAGTTGGTAACGAATACTACGAACAGCAGTTATGACTCATCCAGCCTATCCCGCAATTCTCGAACGACTCTCTCAACTAGACGACGATCCCTATGATATAACCGAACACGATCTACTGTCTTTCGGGATTACAGTTGAGATGATTCCCGATCTGATTGATACTATTTTAGACGAAAAATATTATGATGATGATGAATCTGTTCAGGGATATCCTCATCTATACGCCTATATTGCCTTAGGACAACTCAAAACACTAGATGCGATCGATGGTTTGATTCTAGGTGTTAAAAAATGGTCGGATAGCGATTGGTTTGAATGGTTTTGTGAAACGATGGCTGATGTTTTTGGAGCGGTTGGTTCGATCGCAATTCCGGCATTAATTGAGCTACTTCATGATAAAACTCTTGGCTTATATCCACGCAGTAATGCACTTAGTTATTTGCATAGAATTACAGCCGCTAATCCTGAAGAACGCGATCAATGTGTGGCCGCAATTGTTGAAGTTTTAGCAGAATTTGCAGAGAACGATCCACAATTCAACGGATTTATCGTCATGCATTTAGTTGCTGATTTTAAAGCTGTAGAAGCAGCTCCGACGATTGAAGCTGCTTATGCTGCCGATCGAGTAGCTTTGGAATTTGTTGGCGATTGGGAAGATGTTCAAGTGGATTTTGGACTGATACCAGCGCGAATTACTCCTAAACCAAACTACTTTGCCAGTGAAGACTTTTCCCCTGACGATCTAGCTTTAAAGCGAGCATTCGCGAGACAATCTGGTCAAATCGACGATATCATTGAATTTCAAAAAAATCAGTTTAAAACCACCAACGCTAAAAACAAATCAAAGCGTAAAGAACAAAAGAAATCTCGCAAGAAAAATCGTCGCAAGTAATGTAAAAGCCCAAACTAATCTACTAATAGTTAGTTTGGGCTTTTTAACTGTCAACTGTCAACTCAATTAAGCAATTCCAGCCATCTTGACATCGTTATTAGCGAGTAGATCCTGAAGTTCTTCCGAATCAACAGTTTCCTTGTCAACCAACATATTTGCTAATTTATCGAGGATGAATTTATTGCCTAGTAAAACAGCTTTAGCGCGGTTATAAGCTTCCGATACTAATGAACTAACTTCATCATCGATTAACGCCGCAGTTTCTTCGGAGAAATCACGTTCGGAAGCGATATCGCGACCAAGGAACATATTACCTTGTTGACGACCGAGAGCGACAGGGCCGAGCTTCTCGCTCATCCCGTAGCGCATCACCATTTGACGAGCGACACGAGCGACCTGTTGCAGGTCACTGGAGGCACCTGTAGTCACTTCTTCTTCACCAAAGATGATTTCTTCAGCAATCCGACCACCGAGGGCTACAGCCATCTGGTTTTGCAAGTAGGAGCGGCTATATAAACCGGATTCCATCCGATCTTCGCTTGGTGTGAACCAAGTTAAACCACCAGCATTACCGCGAGGGATGATACTAATCTTCTGAACGGGGTCATAGTCAGGCATTAGGGCACCGACGAGGGCGTGTCCAGCTTCGTGGTAAGCAACGAGTGTTTTACGCTTCTCGCTCATGACGCGGTCTTTCTTCTCTGGGCCTGCTAAAATACGATCGATTGCATCATTAACTTCATCCATCGAGATTTCGGTCAAACTGCGACGTGCGGCGAGAATTGCCGATTCATTCAGGAGATTGGCTAAATCTGCACCTGTAAAGCCAGGAGTCCGACGGGAGATCCGTTCGAGATCGACATCTTTTGCCAATGTTTTGCCACGAGCGTGAACATTGAGGATTTCCAGACGACCGGAATAATCAGGACGATCTACTACAACTTGTCGATCGAATCGACCTGGACGTAGTAGCGCGGAATCCAGTACGTCGGGACGGTTGGTAGCGGCGATAATAATAATCCCCGTGTTGCCCTCAAATCCGTCCATCTCGGTCAGTAATTGGTTGAGCGTTTGCTCCCGCTCATCGTTACCACCACCTAAGCCTGCGCCCCGTTGACGACCCACTGCGTCGATCTCATCGATGAAGACGATACAAGGAGCTTGAGCTTTAGCTTGTTCAAATAAGTCACGCACGCGGGATGCACCCACACCGACGAACATTTCGACGAATTCCGAACCGGAAATACTAAAGAATGGTACGCCTGCTTCACCCGCAACTGCACGAGCCAAGAGGGTTTTACCTGTACCTGGAGGACCGACTAACAGGACACCTTTAGGAATTTTGGCACCTAAGGCGGTGAATCTGTCGGCATTTTTAAGGAAGTCTACAACTTCGTTTAATTCTAATTTAGCTTGCTCGATCCCAGCAACGTCATTAAAAGTAATTTGGGTTTGGGGTTCCATTTGGACGCGAGCTTTGGATTTACCAAAGTTCATCGCTTGGTTGCCTGGGCCACTTTGCGCACGACGGAGCAGGAAGAATAAACCGACGAGTAATAGTACTGGGAAGAATAAGCTGCTGAGAACGCGGAACCAGACGCTTTCATCATTCGCAGGTAAAACGTAAATGTTGCCTTTGACGTTATCTGTGAGAATGCTAACTAGTTGGTTATCATTGGGAGGTAAGTTGACGAACGCTTTAGTACCGTCTTTAGCCTGTACTTGTGCTTTACTACGATCGGCACTCAATCCAACATTCTCAATTTCACCCCGTTTAACCTCTTGAATGAACTGACTATATTTCAGTGTCTTCTGGGCTGGGGCTGGTTTCTCCAAGAATGTGGTTGCTAAAGCAATCGCTACAACCGCTAGCAGGACATACAGTCCAGCATTTCTCCACCGCTTATTATTCACGTAAATGTTCTCCTATATAGTTATTTATGACTGCTAACCCTTGGCAGTTCTCGATTTCGGCTCTCTACTAACTGTCGGTTACTACAGTCTGCGTGATAGACAATTTGATATATTTTAGCTTTGTATTAACTTATGTTAACCTTTCTCTCATTTTATTGATAGGGTAGTTTAAATAAATTTTGAGCTGCATACTCTAGTTTACCCACGGGAGAGAGAACAGTATTAATCGGGATCAGGTGGATTACCGAATTACTATAGGCAATCGAGTCTAGATCTTTTACCCATTCTGCTTTCCATTCAATTTCAGAGACAGATTTATTTTCTCGTTTGAGTCGATTTATGATCTGCGATCGAGCAATTCCTGGTAGAATGCCAGCACTCAGGGGCGGTGTATACCAACAACCATCGCGATAGCCCCACAGGTTTCCAGTGGTTGTTTCGAGCCAATCACCTCGATCGTTTGTTAGGATGGCTTCTTGAATATGGTTATTTCGCGCCTGTTGCAGAGCGAGCCATGGAGCGAGATAGTTTCCGGTTTTGTGTTGGGGAAGAGATCGTGTCAATTTGCTGTCGGCGATAATAACTGTCACGCCTTCTGTTTGCCAAGTCGCCAAATTAGGCGGTAGTTCTCGCCCAGTAATTAATTCGCGTCCATCGGGAAAGATGGTAATTCGCAAGACGGGAAACGTTGGTGACATATATTCTACACCCGATCGAACTCGCACCCAATCCGGTTGATGCCAGCCTAGATCATCGATCGATAATTTTAACCTGTCACAGTGGAGATCGATCGACTCCCCCAGATCCCCGACTTCTCCTAGAAGTCGGGGATCTAACCTCACACTATCAGTCCTCAAAGTCGTAAAAACTGTTGCACCATATAATAAACCAGGATCGTAGATGTTTAAATTGATGTGTTGAGACTCGATCGATTCGCCACAGTACCAATATAGATCGCGCACTTGCTAAAATAGTGTAGAGTTCGAGGAGAGCAACGATGACAGTTACTACCGCAAAATGGACAATCGAGGAATATCATCAATTAGTAGCAACCGGAATACTAGACGATAAACGAGTAGAATTATTACAGGGAATCATCGTCGATATGCCACCAGAGGGAATGCCTCATGCTGTTTATTGTAGCGAATCAATTAAATATCTTAGAACCTTACTAGGAGATCGAGCAGAAGTGCGCGAAGCTCATCCAATCACGCTTCCGAATGACTCTGAACCAGAACCAGACATCGCCATTGTTCGCGCACCCAGTCGTCAATACTTAGATCATCATCCCTACCCAGCCGACATTTTCTGGTTAATTGAGTATGCCAATAGTACTCTAAAAAAAGATCTCAACAACAAAAAGCAGGTTTATGCTGAAGCCGGAATTGAAGAATATTGGGTGGTGAATCTACATGCTTCTGAGTTAATTGTATTTCTAGATCTATCGAGCAATAACTATCAATCCGAGACAATATTAGCAACTGGAACTATCTCCCCTTTATCATTTCCCGATCTCCAGATTAACGTCAGCAAATTATTTACAGTTTAACTCCGAGATCCCCGACTTCTCCGAGAAGTCGGGGATCTGCCCTCACCAGATATCCCCCTTCTTAAATCCCTCAATGACATCAACTCTACCCCCTTGGATAGTTCTCGATTCCCACCTGATTCAATGGCTGCAAGAAGATATCGGCAGAGGAGATCGGAGCACTCAAGGATTGCCGAATATCGATAAGATTGCTACAGCTACTTGGATTGCCAAGGAAACGGGGATAATTGCTGCTCTACCAATTGCTAAACGAGTTTTTGAACTTCTGAATCCTCAAGCTAAATTCCACCCATTAGTCGCCGAGGGAGATGCCTGTGAGCAGGGAAAATCGATCGCCGAAATCACCGCCGATCTTGGTACACTCTTAATGGGAGAACGGACAGCTTTAAATCTAGCGATGCGTTTGAGTGGTATCGCTACAGCGACTAATAAATATGTCGAATGTATCGCTGATTTACCAACTCAATTAGTCGATACTCGCAAAACTACTCCTGGTTTGCGCTTACTGGAAAAATACGCAACTACCGTCGGCGGTGGAGTCAATCATCGTGTTGGGTTGGATGATGCGGTGATGATCAAGGATAATCATATCGCAGCAGCGGGCGGAATTAGATTAGCGATCGAGAGTATTCGTTTAAGTATGCCTTATCCACTGACGATCGAAGTCGAAACAGAATCTATAGATCAAGTAAAAGAAGCGATCAAATGTCATGCAGATATTATTATGCTCGATAATATGCACCCAGATCTAATGCGTCAAGCAGTCGCAATTATTCGTCAAGCTAACGAGCGGATCAAAATCGAAGCATCGGGAAATATTACCATAACAACTATTCGTCAAGTTGCTGAGACTGGAGTTGATTATATCTCGACTAGTGCGCCGATTACTCGATCGCATTGGTTGGATTTAAGTATGCGAATTGTGACCTAACAGTTTTTAGAGAAAGATTACTACACCAATTTTTGAGCCGATTGGGTAGTAACCAAAATTCTAGGCGTTTTTAAGGGTTCGATCGACTATATTGGACGATAACGATCTACCTACATCATCATCGGTCATGGGCAAAACAGTATTCATCACTGGCGCATCCACTGGAATTGGATTAGCTACCGCACAGTTATTTCATCAGCAAGGCTGGAATGTCGTAGCTACGATGCGTTCGCCGGAAAAATCTACCGAATTCACCGATTTGCCGAATGTATTGTGCTTACAATTGGATGTGACCAAAGTTGAGACAATTCATTCAGCGATCGATCGAGCCATTGCTCAATTTGGCTCGATCGATGTCATTGTCAATAATGCTGGATACGCTCTCATCGGTGCGTTTGAAGCCTGCGCGATGTCCGATATTCGCGGTCAATTTGAAACGAATGTATTTGGATTGATGGAAGTAACCCGCGCAATCTTACCGCATTTTCGATTGCGAAAACAGGGTGTTTTAGTTAACGTGGCATCGGTTGGCGGCAGAGTCGCGTTCCCGATTTATAGTCCTTATCATGCCACCAAATGGGCATTAGATGGCTTCTCCGAGTCCTTGCAATACGAATTGCGCCAGTTTAATATTAAAGTCAAAATCATCGAACCTGGAGCGATTAAGACCGATTTCTACAGTCGATCGATTACAGTTGCCAAACAAGAAGGTTTAACTGTCTATGATGACTATGTACAAAGAACTTTACCCCAAATGGATCGAGCCGGAAAAGACGGTTCGCCACCAGAAGTCACCGCTCAAGCGATCTATAAAGCTGCAACCGACGGTACTTGGAAATTGCGCTATCCCGCTGGTGGCAATGCAGGTTTATTATTAGGATTACGAAAATTATTACCCGATGCTTGGTTTACGGCTTTAATCCGAAGATCGATCGAGAAATAGAGACTCGATCCTATTCTCTTTCTATTTACCATCACCGTTACACACTAGCAACCCATCCACTATCTACCATCCACCATCCACCATCCACTATCCCCTCATTGCTAACTGTTACAACACTAAAACTTACTGACCTCAAACCTGCTAAATAAATTACAGTTAGAAAAGGCAATTATATCGAAATCGTATTAGACGGGGAAAACTGGCTATGCACCTAAGCGAAATTACCCATCCAAACCAGTTGCACGGTTTATCTGTTCGGCAGTTAGAGCAGGTTGCTCTGGAAATCAGGGAAAAACATCTTCAGACAGTGGCGGCTAGTGGCGGTCATTTAGCCCCTGGTTTAGGTGTTGTCGAATTAACTTTGGCACTATATCAAACATTGGATCTCGATCGAGATAAAATCGTTTGGGATGTCGGACACCAAGCTTATCCCCATAAATTAATTACAGGTCGATACAATCGTTTCCACACGCTCCGCCAGAAGGATGGGATTGCAGGCTATCTCAATCGCAAGGAGAGCAAATTCGACCACTTTGGGGCTGGACATGCCTCTACGAGCATTTCTGCGGCTTTAGGGATGGCGATCGCGCGTGACCTTAAAGGCGAACATTTCAAATGTGTAGCGGTGATCGGTGATGGCGCACTCACTGGCGGGATGGCTCTAGAAGCGATCGATCATGCTGGGCATTTACCTAAAACCAATTTGTTGGTAGTGTTAAATGACAACGAGATGTCGATTTCGCCTAACGTGGGTGCAATTCCGCGTTATTTGAATAAACTCCGCGTCAGTGCGCCGATTCAGTTCCTCAGCGACAATCTAGAGGAACAGTTAAAAAATATCCCGTTTGTCGGTGAATCGATTTCGCCCGAACTCGCACGGGTGAAGGAAGGGATGAAACGTCTAGCTGTACCTAAAGTCGGTGCGGTATTTGAAGAATTAGGCTTTACCTATATCGGCCCCGTAGACGGTCACAATCTGGCAGAATTGATTAGTACCTTTGAAGGTGCTCACAAGCATCCTGGGCCAGTAATGGTGCATGTTGTCACCAAAAAGGGCAAAGGATATGAGATCGCCGAAAAAGACCAAGAAGGCTATCATGCTCAAAATCCTTTTAATCTAGCGACAGGTAAAAGTGCTCCTGCAACCAAACCCAAGCCACCAACATACTCCAAGGTATTTGCAGATACCCTAATGACTCTAGCCGAACAGAATCCTAGAATCGTCGCGATTACCGCTGCAATGGGTACCGGAACTGGCTTAGATAAATTCCAGGCAAAATTCCCAGAGCGATACATTGATGTCGGAATTGCCGAGCAACATGCGATTACCTGCGCTGCTGGTTTAGCCACCGAAGGAATGCGCCCTGTTGCCGCGATTTATTCGACCTTCTTGCAACGCGCATTCGACCAGATTGTACACGATGCTTGCATTCAACATCTACCTGTATTCCTGTGTCTCGATCGAGCCGGAATCGTCGGTGCTGATGGCCCGACCCACCAAGGGATGTATGATATTGCCTATCTGCGGTGTATCCCCAACATGGTGCTGATGGCTCCCAAGGATGAAGGCGAATTGCAGCGGATGGTAGTCACCGGAATTAACTATACCGCAGGCCCGATCGCTATGCGTTATCCGCGTGGTAATGGTTATGGTGTAGCCTTAATGGAAGAAGGCTGGGAAGAACTACCGATCGGTAAGGCTGAAATCCTCCGTCAAGGTGATGATGTCCTGATGATTGCCTACGGTTCGATGGTACATCCAACCCTCCAAGCCGCTCAACTTCTGAACGAGCATGGCATTTCGGCAACGGTAATCAATGCCCGCTTTGCCAAACCATTAGACACCGAACTATTTGCACCATTAGCTCGCAAAATTGGCAAGGTAGTCACAGTTGAAGAAGGCTGTCTGATGGGTGGTTTCGGTTCCGCTATTGCTGAATCATTAATGGATCTCAATGTGGTGGTACCAATCAAACGGATTGGTGTACCTGATATTTTAGTCGAACACGCAACCCCTGACGAATCCTTAGCTAGTCTAGGTTTAACCAGCGACAAAATCGCCGATACAGTACGAAATACTTTCTTTAGTGAAAAGCCTGTAGCTGTTGGTGTTTAATAACTAAACCACAGATGAAATTTAGGGTAGGGGCAATTCATGAATTGCCCCTACCCTGAATTTCATCTGAAATTAAGCCTCTTCTTGAAAGATCTCTGGCACGATTTTTCGCTCATCTACTAAATTCGATAAATGAATCCACTGTTCGATACTCAGATCTTCCGCACGAGCTTCTGTGTTAATATTCATTGATATTAACAGCTCAGTTAATGCTTCTCGATCGATCGCCCCTTGCAGATTATTTCGCAACATTTTACGCCGAGAGCCAAATCCTAATCTGACTAAATTATCTAATACTTTGGGGCTAGTCGGTTCGTTGACCTCTGGTCTGCCTTCGGCAATCGATAGCCGTCTTGGGGTGAGTCTAATTACAGCAGAATCAACTTTTGGTGGTGGTGAAAAATCACGTGCAGGAACCGGACAAATCAACTCACAATGAGCTAAATATTGCACCCGAATTGATAATGCGCCGAAAGCTTTCGTACTCGGTTTCGCATACAATCGATCTCCGACTTCTTTTTGGACTAATAACACGATCGAATCAAATGGTCGTTCATTAGGACGAACGATATTTCCTAATAGTTTTTCGAGGATCGGACCAGTAATATTATAGGGAATATTTGCTACGACTTTATTCGCATTCTGAAACTTAGGAAAGTCGTTTAAAACACTATCGACATCCAGCCCAAGAAAATCATTTTCTAATAGTAAAAAGTTATCGACATTACCTAACTTTTTGACTAACAACGCACACAAATCTCGATCGATTTCCACAGCCACCACCGCACTCGCCGCCGAAATTAATCGCCGCGTCAGAATTCCCGTACCTGGGCCAATTTCGAGGATGCGATCGGTCTGAGCAATCTTCGCGGCTGTTATGATGCGATCGAGTACTTGTTCGTTTCGCAGCCAGTGTTGTCCAAATTGTTTCTTTGTCTTCATTTCACTTAATTTAGAACGGCTGTCAGGATCTTTTTTTGAACCGCAGAGGCGCAGAGGACGCAGAGATCGGAAAATAGATATGCTCGATCTCGCTTAGGGTTATTGTCTGTACGTGTTATTAATTAATCATCTCAACTCACTCCTGGCAGCACTTGCTTTCTATACCTGCTGTCCGATTCCGACTAAATTTCAATTAGATTTTAGCCGAATTGCTCGCTGGGCACCTGTAATTGGGCTGTTATTGGGGGGAGGATTGGGGCTAGTCGATCTCGGTTTGGATTGGCTAGAGATGCCCATCTTAACTCGATCGGGTGTCCTCGTGGTGCTGTGGATTTGGTGGACGGGCGGATTGCATCTGGATGGGGCAATGGATGCTGCTGATGGATTGGCGGTGCAAGATCCCGAACGACGATTAACGGTGATGACAGATAGTGTTACAGGTGCATTTGGGGCGATGGTGGCAGTAGTGATCATCTTAATCAAAACTTGCGCCCTCGCGGAAATTACCCGCGACAGGTTGTGGCTATTGCCGTTGGTAGCTGGATGGAGTCGCTGGGGACAAGTACTCTCAATTTCGCTATATCCCTATCTCAAAGCCGAAGGAAAGGGTGCATTTCATCGTCAAGGGCTGAGACTACCTCAGGATATTTTATTAGGGCTAGCGTTCGTTTTAGCGGTGACTGGGTGTCAGATTTATTTATCCCCCCAAAATTGGCTGGCTATCGGCGGGAGATCTGTTGCTAGTTGTGGTACCTCAGCTCTCATTGGCTATTATTTTCACCACAAATTGGGCGGACAAACAGGCGATACCTATGGTGCCGTCGTTGAATGGACAGAAACGTTGATCCTCTGTCTGTTTACGATCCCTATGGGCTTGTAAAGAAACAACTTCATGTTTTTAGAATGCAAGCTTTACCCACTGGAAAACTACATCTCAAAACCATGAGCTTATTTTCCTACAGCCACTAGGTGAACAGGATTACATTGCCTTAGAAACCGCGCTACCAGAACCTTGAAACATCAGCCAAGATAGGAAAAAATTAGAAACAAAAATTGCTAGTAAAGACGTAACAACCGCCGTCGTAGTCGATTCTCCCACTCCTTTAGCACCACCTGAAGTTGTCAAACCCCAATTACAACCAATAATCGCAATCAAAGCACCAAAACAAATGGCTTTAATCGGCGCACTGCAAAGATCCCAAGCATCCAAAAAATTGCGAGCTGAGTCCAAAAAAACTCTTCCTGGCATTCCAAAAAAACTGGTAGCAACGAATAAACCACCCAGCATTCCGGTAACGATCGATAAAATCGTTAATAGTGGTAACATCACACAGCAAGCAATCACGCGCGGAATTACTAAGTAATCTACCGGATCAGTTTTGAGGATATAAAGTGCATCGATTTGTTCGCTGACTTTCATCGTCCCAATTTCCGCCGCAAACGCCGAACCGACTCTGCCTGCAAGCACTACCGCCGTCAAGACAGGTGCGAGTTCGCGAGTAAGTGAAAGAGCGAGCACACCACCGACAACTTGTCCCGCGCCGATATTAATGAATTCTCGCGCTACCTGAATTGTAAATACCATGCCAATCGTAGTTGATGTCACCAGCGCAATCAATAGTGATGCTGGCCCCACCATCGCCATTTGCTCGATAATATTTTGATAGTTGAATTTACCTTTGAGAATATGAACAATCACTTGTCCACCCAATAAAATGGCTGCAATGAAGCGTTGGAACTGCGAACTCATAAAAAACGGGGAGAGGAGAGCGGGGATCGAAAGGTGCTCTAATTGGGGAAATCTCGCGTAGAGCACCTTTTCAAGACAGGGGAGTTTTGGGAAGAAAAAGATACCTCCGTAAGGACGATTGCATCTATGTATCGAACAATGGGGTATTTTAAGAAAGGCGTGTTTATCTTCCTTCAGTAATAGTTATATTTATGGTAGCAGTAGCAATTCTAGCAGCGGGCAAGGGCACGCGAATGAGATCGGACTTACCCAAAGTATTGCACTTACTGGGGGGAAGATCGTTAGTCGAACGTGTACTAATTAGCTGTGCAGATCTTCAGCCCGAACGTCAATTGGCAATCGTTGGTTATCAAGCTAGTCGGGTGAAGGAAGCTATGCTCCATTATCCCGATTTGGAGTTTGTCGAGCAGAGCCAACAATTGGGAACCGGACATGCAGTTCAACAATTACTGCCTCATTTAGCTGATTTTGAGGGCGATTTACTCGTCCTCAATGGTGATGTGCCACTGCTACGTCCCGAAACGCTCAAAGCACTCTTAGAGACTCACCAACGGCATCAAAATGCGGCGACCATATTAACAGCCCAAATCCCAGACCCCAAAGGTTATGGGCGGGTATTCTGCGATAGTAGCAATTTGCTCAAGGAAATTATCGAAGATCGGGATTGTACAGAGCTACAACGCCAAAACCAGCGGGTAAATGCGGGGATATATTGCTTCAATTGGCAGAAGTTGAAGGAAGTTTTACCCAAGCTCCAAAGCAATAACGATCAAAAAGAATATTACATCACGGATGCGGTTAATTTCCTGTCGCCAGTAATGGTGTATGATGTGCCCGATTATCAGGAAATTTTGGGCATTAACGATCGTCGTCAATTAGCCAGTGCTTATCAGATTCTCCAATCGCGGATCAAAGACAATTGGATGGCGGCGGGGGTGACGATTATCGATCCTGATAGTATTACAATCGATGATACGGTCAAAATTGGTGTCGATGCAATTATCGAGCCTCAGACTCATCTCCGTGGCGATACAACTATCGGGATCGGAAGTCGGATTGGCCCTGGTAGCCTGATTGAGAATAGTCAAATTGGCAGCAATGTTAAGGTACTGTATTCCGTCGTTGTGGATAGCTCGATCGGGCATAATGCTAATGTCGGCCCGTTCGCACATATCCGTCAACAGGTGAGTGTGGGTGAATCTTGTCGGGTAGGTAACTTTGTGGAGCTGAAAAAAAGCAGCATCGGTGACAATACCAATATTGCTCATTTGTCATATATTGGCGATGCGACTGTCGGGAAGCAAGTCAATATTGGTGCGGGGACGATCACCGTTAATTATGATGGTAAAAACAAACATCAAACCACCATCGGTAATTTCGCCCGCATTGGTTCTCACAATACGTTAGTCGCACCACTGAATATTGGCGAGAAAGTGACCACAGCGGCGGGTTCTACCATTGTAAATGATGTCCCCGATGACTGTCTCGCGATCGCTCGATCTCATCAGACAATCAAACCTGGTTGGCGACCAAAATGGCACCAAGATTAAATATATTCAACATATAAATATAAATAGCCCAAACCAATCTCAATCGATTTTATTTGGGCTATTGAGGCTGTTTTGATAACTAATTAAATATCTTGAGCACCATTTTGGACGATCGTGCTAATACTATCAAAGCAAAAATTGGCACCGATTAAGCACCAAAACCAGAGTGCTACAACAACAATCTTGCCAACTTCAATTACTAATGGCGAGGGCTGTTCGACACAAATAGGTGTTGTATAAGGTGAGATCGATACAGAGTCAGTAACGATCGAAAATACTAATTCCTCTGCCTGAGTAAGCTTGAGACTCGATCCGCCAAAACCATTGCCAGTTGGTAGATTTCGTTGAATTAGAGAGCTTTTCGCTAAGGAAGATAATCTAGAATAACGGGGTTGTATCATAAGTGATTAAAAGTAATCAGCAACAAATCGGGGGGTATTGAAAATTGTATCAATCAGTTAATTCAGAAAATATGCTGAATTTCACTCTATTTATCTTTAGTTTAGATCCTAAAAATTAGCTCACTCACAAGCTGACAAAATGTAACTCTATTCAGCCATTTTACGTAATCCACCTGTCATCGAAATCCAATCCCATGTCAGGAAAGCTGCTATTCGCGAGGACTGTACCCTCGTGCAACCTAGCTTAGTCGAAATTAGTCCAGATGTTAATCCGAGAATACCCCGATCTATCAAAATATATTTTGAGGTATCATCAGTGTTTACACTTAGTTAAATATGGTTCATTGCTGTAGTAATCTTGACTTTTATTAACTGACAAGAATCGAACGCAGTCCAATCTTCGATCAAAATTCCTGCGAGTGAGCAAATTTAGGTCGCCATAAATATAGCAATTCAAACATTAAATCGCTATATCATTCAAAGATTGTACTAAATATTATTGATTTGTGACGATCGGTTATCCTGACTATCGAGCAGCCGATCTCCACAAGATAGAGCAGGTAATCAAAAATAGCTAGGTAGCCACCTGTCCTAAATTGACAACAGCAGATTCAGTCAGCCTTCTTTGCCTAATTCTCTACCCCGAACCCAATGAATCGCAGCTTCTGGATTATTGCGCTAATCAATTTCATCAACGCACTAAGTTTTACGATTCTGATTCCGACGATCTATCAGTATGGACGCGAGTTTCATTTGAGTGATATTGAAACTAGTTTTCTATTTGCGATATTCTCAATTGCTCAATTCTTTGCGACACCGATTATTGGTAAGTTATCTGACAGATTTGGTCGAAAACCATTACTAGTAATTAGTTTAGCCGGAACCGTCATTGGCAATCTGCTTGCGGGGACAGCACCCAATGCATTAGTATTATTCTTCGCGAGATTTCTCGATGGAGTTACAGGCGGAAATATTTCAGTAGCGCAGGCGGTGATTTCTGATGTCACCACCCCAGAAAATCGAGCTAAAGGTTTTGGGATCTTTGGCGCATCCTTAGGGTTAGGGTTTGTAATCGGGCCAGTTTTAAGTTTAGTGGCTCAACAAAGATCTTTAGGCACAGCATTTTTAGTATCATCAGGCATTGCGGCAATTGGTCTAATTCTGACAATTTTTTTCTTGCCAGAAACATTACAAAACAAGTCAGCCGCTAAAACAAATATTTTCGATCTCGGATTGCAAGACCTAATTAGAGGATTAACATTTCCGAGATTAGGCATCTTATTTATTATCAATCTCTGTGTTGGGACAACTTTCACTCTATTTACATTTGCCTTTCAACCCTATTATTTAAAAGTCTTACATCAAGACAATAACTCGTTAACACTACTATTTTTTGCGATCGGGATTGTCGGCGTAATTGTCCAGGTCAAAGGTGTAAAAATCATGACTCAATACATGAGCTTAGTGAAAATTCTCTTCCTGGGATTATTTTTCAGAAGCCTGTCTTTCGTTTTAATGCCCGTCGTCCCCGATATCCACTTTTTCCTCGCTGTCAGTATTCTCTTCTCATTGTTTAATTCTTTAGTTCAACCAATGATTAGTACTCTAATCTCCCTAAATACTAGCCCAGAAGAACAGGGTAAAATGTCTGGTTTAAATGCTTCCTACTTGAGTGCTGCCAACGGCATTGGCCCTGTAATTGCTGGATTGATGGTAGACCAAAACAATCCTCAGACCTATGGCTACCCATTATATTTAGCAGGTATTTTTACATTTGTAGTGTTATTCTTCGCCGTTCGTAATCGGCGAAAATACACGCCTAAAATCGCTCAAGCTCAATCCTAGAAAACGAAGATTGAGATCCGATCGATTATAGTTAATCATAGTAGTTTGGAGTAACCGAATCGCCTGTGGATGGATTTATCAACTTAAAGAAACTGCCAGACTGGACTTCTCATGATTGTGTCGCCAAAGTGCGGCGAATTCTCAACATGAAAAAAGTTGGACATGGTGGGACACTTGATCCGGCGGCGGTGGGAGTTTTGCCGATCGCGATCGGTAAAGCCACTCGACTATTACAATATTTACCAGAGGGTAAAGCGTATCGAGCGGTAATTCGATTGGGAGTGCAAACTACTACCGACGATCTCGAAGGCGAAATTGTCTATTCCGAGCCAGCACCAAATATAACTATCGAACAGATTCAGACGATAATCCCTGAGTTTATCGGCGAGATTCTCCAAACTCCGCCGATGTATAGCGCGATTCAAGTAAATGGTAAAAGACTATATCAACTTGCACGCGCAGGGGAAATCGTGGAAGTGCCCACCCGCAAGGTAAATATCGCTAGTATCGAGATCCTGAATTGGACACCAGGCGATTTCCCTGAAGTAGAGGTGCAGATTGCTTGCGGTGGCGGGACATATATTCGATCGATCGCCCATGAATTGGGTGTTAAGCTAGGCACCAAGGGTGTTTTAGCCTTTTTAGAACGAAATGCCAGTTGTGGCTTCCAGTTGGCAGATAGCATCACATTAGAAGAATTAGCCGCACAACAAGCAGCCGGAAACTTTGAGCCAATTTCACCCGATCGAGGATTATCTCACTTACCCACAGTTACACTGATGGATGGGGAGTTAATTAAATTTTGGGGTCAAGGCAAACGGATACCATTAGCTCAACTCACGCTCACACCAATAGATGCGGATCTGAGCAGTTATTTCCAAGTCATCGGTGAAGAGCAATGCTTCGGCGTTGGCGAAATCCGCCAGATTGAAGGCGAACACTTATTAGTTGCTCAGACAGTGCTCCTTTAAGCAATAATGTTATGATAATTTTTCGACGCTGAACTTGTGCAAATCGTAATTCTAGCGGCTATTTCCAATCCATATTGAGGACAATTGATGCTTGCTTCATCTGATGCTATTACCGATCTCGAACTTGTCGAGGCTCTAGAGACTAACGCCGATTTGAGCTTCGATTTACCCGATCCTGAAGATGAAGCGGTAGGCGAATTTGATTTTCGCCAGCGGATTGATGAAGCTTGGGTTGTCTGCGACAGATTCGATCTCCAAACCGAGATTTGGCGCGGTAGAATCCTCCGTGCGGTGCGTGACAAAGAGAAGAAAGGCGGCGATGGACGCGGACAAGGTTTTCTCAACTGGCTCAAAGATCGCGAACTCAGCAAAAGTCAAGCCTATGCTTGGATTGAACTAGCAAACAGTGCCGATACTCTCCTGGAAAATGGCGAACTTTCGCCCTTAGCACTCAGAAATTTTAGTAAACGCGCCTTCGTCGAAACAGCCAAATCTTCCCCAGAAGTTCAACAGTTAGTTACCGATGCAGCCGAGCGCGGAGATATGATTACCCGCCGTGAAGTCCGCCAACTATCCGACGAATGGATGGCGATGAGTTCGGATCTAATTCCTGATGAAGTCAAGGAGCTAGCTGCTTCTGGAGCCACTCCACCGCGTTTTATCGCCCCATTAGTCCGAGAAATGGAGAAACTACCCGAAGCGCATCAAATCGCGATTAGAGAAGAAATAGCCGCCAATCCTGATGTCGATAATATCAAGCTAGTTACAAGTAATGCCCGTAGTCTCTCGAAATATCTCGATGCTGGCGCACAGGTACAAGTATTGAATGATTCCAAAGTCGATTTACCGATGGCTCTCGAAGAAGCGATGCGGGTGGGATGTCTCCCTGTCGCCGCCGATGTACTCAAACAAGCCGCACAATTAGAACAAACCATGACTAAGTTTTATTTAACGTGGAAACGCTTGGGCAGCCTGGTAGACAGATTATATGTCGATACTGGCGCGAGTACGCCTAACTTGCGATCGCTCATTGCTTGCGTCGAACGTCTCTCTAGCGAGATTGTGGAAGTTCCTCTCGACGACAGTGGCGAAAATTCGATTCGATTGCGGGTGATGACTGGGGAGTAATTAAGGAATAAGTAATAAGTAATTAAATTCGTTTTTGAGACAGGGGTTCCAATTCCCCTTTCCCCTTTCCTCTTTCCCCTTCCTCCCCCTAGTGTCGATCGACCAAATCACCGATAATGCTCTGATGTCGATCGATGGGTGCTAATAGCGAATGATTAAGATCAGTAATTTGCGTCGGTTTGTGATTTGTGGGCTATTAGGAATCGTATTAACTGGAGTGGTGAGTTGTCTGAAATCGCCTAGTAGCAGTACGCCACAGCTAGAATTTTGGACGATGCAGCTTCAGCCTAAGTTTAATGATTATTTCAAAGATGCGATTGCCAAATTTGAAACTGCAAATCCTGGCATCAAAGTTCACTGGGTAGATGTACCCTGGGGCGCGATGCAGGGCAAAATTCAAGCCGCAATGGGTGCGAAAACTGCTCCCGATGTCGTCAATCTCAATCCTGACTTCGCGATTCAACTGGCGGCTAAAAATGCCTGGTTAGACTTAGATCCCGTTTTAACCAAAGGCGAGAGCAAAGAATATCTCCCCAGTATTTGGCAAGCTGGCACCCTCGAAGGTAAAGCTTTTAGTTTCCCCTGGTATCTCACTACCAACGTCACTATCTATAATCAAGAATTGCTCACAAAAGCAGGTGTTGCCAAACCACCAACTACCTATCAAGAATTAGCTCAAGCCGCCAAACAAATCAAAGAGAAGACAGGTAAATATGCCTTCTTCACAACCTTTGTTCCTGAAGATACCAATGATGTGCTCGAATCCCTCGTCCAAATGGGCGTACAACTAATCGACAAACAGGGCAAGGCTGCCTTTAATACCCCCGCTGGTAGAGCCGCCTTTCAATATTGGGTGAATTTGTATAAGCAAGGCTTACTGCCCAAGGAAGCCCTAACTCAGGGACATCAACAAGCAATCCAACTCTATCAAGCAGGCGAAACAGCAATGCTATCCGCAGGGGCACCATTTATTGATACGATCGCTAAAAATGCCCCCCAAATTGCCAAAATCTCGGCTGTCGCGCCCCAAATATCGGGACAAACTGGCAAAAAAGGTGTAGCGGTGATGAATCTCGTCATTCCTCGCAGTACTAAAATGTCTGCCGCAGCCGTTAAATTTGCTCTATTTGTCACCAATGCTAGCAATCAAGTTGCTTTTGCTGAAGCTTCGGATACGTTGCCTTCAAATGTTAAAGCAGTGGCTGATTACAAAACTAAACTAGCAAATAGTAGTGATAAATCTGCTCTTGCTCAGGGTAAATTAATTAGTTCCGAGCAATTATCCCAGTCGGAGATCTTGATTCCGCCATTGAAAAATCTCAATGTGTTGAAGAAGGCGATTTATGAAAATATTCAAGCTGCAATGTTAGGTGAAAAAACTGTTGAGCAAGCAGTCACAACAGCAGCTAGTACATGGGATGCAGGTAAATAAGGATCTGTAGGGGCGGGTTTATGCTAAAAATCCACACTTGCACAAATAACTATCGTACAAACCCGCCCAACCCCACTAATAATAATCGATCGTTGCTAGTAGGGTTGGGTAGGTTTGTTTGATACTTGCTGGATTTCCCCGATGATTACTTGCATAAAGCGGCGTATCCTATCGGATAGGCTCTGCCAACGCGTTCGTCGGGTTCCCCGACGGTTTAGCGGCGTTTTTATTCGGGGGTTCCCCCCGAATAAAAAAACGACAAGACAGCGAGACAAGACACCCACCCCTACAGATTTTCTGAATTCATCAACTATCAACTATCAACTAACTCCCTGCCATATCCATCAAGATCTGTTGAGTACTTTCCTCCTCCGTCCCAACTTGAGGACGACGTTGCTGATAACTACCATTTGGATGCATATCCCAAGCCTGACGATTGTCAGCTAACATAATGCCTAAAATCTCTTGCAAATCCTTTGATATTTCTGAATCATCAATTGGCGTAATTACTTCTACCCGTCTGTCGATATTTCTGGTCATCCAATCAGCACTACCAATAAATACTTTTGGATCTCCCCCATTATTAAAATAATAGATCCGAGAATGTTCGAGAAATCGACCGATAATACTAATCACTCGGATATTTTCACTAACGCCTGGAACACCTGGACGTAAACAACACATCCCACGAATAATCAGATCGATCGAGACTCCAGCTTGAGATGCTCGATAGAGACTCTCAATCATTTTTGGATCGACTAATGCATTCATTTTAGCAACGATTCGCCCACTTTTACCAGATCGAACATGGTCAATTTCCTGTTGAATGAGTCGATAAAATGACTCTCGTGTATTAACGGGCGAGACAATCAACTTACGATAGGATTTCTGAAGCGAATAACCTGTCAGATAATTAAATAAGTCCGTCAAATCTGCGCCTAATTCAGGACGGCAACTAAATAAACCAACATCAGTATATAGCTTGGAAGTTTTAGCATTATAATTTCCCGTACCGATGTGAACATATCGCCGAATTTTGTCATCCTCCCTGCGGACGACTAACACCACCTTCGTATGTGTTTTCAGTCGGACTAATCCATACACAACATGAACGCCAGATTGTTCTAATTTACGCGCCAAATTAATATTATTTTGTTCATCAAATCTAGCTTTTAATTCAATCAATACCGAAACTTGCTTGCCATTCTCAGCCGCTTTAATTAAGGCTTTGAGAATATGAGAATCTCCCGTGGTTCGATAGAGAGTCATTTTAATTGCCAACACTTTCGTATCATTTGCAGCGCAGGTAATAAATCGCTCTACCGTATCAGAAAAAGACTGATATGGATGATGAACTAAAACATCCTGTTTGGCAATTAAACTAAAAAAATTGCCACCATCTTCTGTTATTTTAAGTCGTCGTAAAGCCGCAGGTATAATTCCATTCCAAGGCGGATCTTTTAATTCAGGTACCGGTAGTGATAAAAAAGACATCACATCTCCTAAACCTAACATTCCATTCACTTCATAAATATCGGAAGCATTGACTTCCAGTTCCTCTTGCAGCATCTTTCTAATCTGCGTTGGCATCGCAGTATCGACTTCAATTCTCACTACAGAGCCACCTTTACGCCGCTTGCGCAAGCCATGCTCGATCGCCAGGAGTAAATCATCAGCTTCATCTTCCGCGACGCTAATATCTGCATTTCGCGTGACTCTGAAGGTATAACAATCTTGAATATTCATCCCTGGAAATAGGGATTCTAAATTGTGTGCAATTAATTGCTCTAAAGGAATTCCCGTCCAAATCTGGGCACGTTCTGGCTGAGATTGGAGTGGGTTAGTCGAATCAATAAATTGTAAGTTCGTTGGTAAAACAATGAATCGCGGTAGAACTTTAGGTACCTTAACTCTGGCAAATAATTCTTCTCCAGTATCGGGATGCTTAATAACTACGGCAAGATTTAAACTTAAATTAGAAATATATGGGAATGGATGTCCAGGATCGACTGCTAAAGGAGTAAGAACTGGAAATATTTGTTCTTCAAAATAGGTTTGTAAATAGTTGCATTGTTCCTGGTTTAAATCGTAGTAGTCTAATAGGTAAATTCCTTGTTCGATTGTTGCTGGACGTAATATTGTTTCAAAATGCTGATGCTGTTTAGTAACTAGTTGCTGTACTCGCTCGCTGGCTAGTGCTAATTGCTCGCTGGAAGTTTTTCCATCTGGGGTTAATTGGCTGACTTTTGCCTCAATTTGTTGCTTAATAGCGGCGATTCTCACCATGAAAAATTCATCGAGGTTTGAGCTAAAAATTCCCATGAATTTCAATCGTTCGAGTAACGGTGTCCGCTCGTCCATTGCTTCATGTAGTACTCGATCATTAAATTCTAGCCAAGTCAGCTCTCGACTTAAATAATATTGAGGATCTGTGAGATCGATGTCTGATGAATATGTTGTAGTTGATTTTGAGAAAGTCATGTATCGATGCTCTAATTGCAATTGTTAGTACAAATTTCCTAAAAAGTCTTGACACCGATCGCCAGACAAGATACAATAGTACTAGTCAATTAGCGAAAGCAGTTAATTTTGACCTACAGATAGCAAATATATCAGTATTTAAGTTCATTCGACTGGATATTTGGGCACAATTAGTCATTAATTAAAATAGTCCTAAACTCTACCTGCATCTCAGGCGGCAGTTTTCATGCGTTCTTATCATTAAGGCAGATAAATTATGGCATTGGTAAAAGATAGTAAGACCCAAATTTTAACAGAACTTGATCTCATTTTAGCAGAGCAATATCGACCTGGTTCTAAAGTTGCCACCAAAGAAGAAGAAGCGCAGTTAGCTAAGAACAAAGAAATCGTTACTAAAGCTGCTACCTACACCGTTGACACGATTGTCAAAGGAATGGCAGATTTACAGTTAGAGTTTGGGAGCATTATTACCGGACTATCTGACAGATTGACTGTTGAAGTTGAGAAGCTAACTGAAGTCAAACAATCGATCGAAATCGAAACCCAACATCGATCAGAACTCCAGCAAGTTCGAGTCGTCGCCGACGCGCTCCACATCATCACCCAGGAGCATCAACAGAGCTTAAAGTCGATTGAACACACATTGACTCTCGATCGAGAAAAACTTGACAAAGAGCAAACAAACCTCCGCAAACAGTGGGAACATAACACCCGCGAATATACCGAACAGCAAGCAGAATTAGCCACAATCGTCGCCAAAGAACGGCAAAAAGAACAGGACGAATCTCAGTATAAAGTGATTCGAGATCGACAGTTACAAACGGATGTTTATAACGAGGCAAAACGCAATCAAGAGCAAGAACTTCATGGACTCGATCGAGATAAACAGAAGCAATGGAAAGAGCAGGAGAAATTCTTAAAAGATAATCAAAAACTGGCTGATGAAAATACAGCTAAAGTTGCAGCTTTCCCTGCTGAATTAGAAGAAGCAGTGAAGAAAGCTAGAGAAGAAGCGATTAAGGAAACTAGTAGCAATGAAAAAGTCAAAGCTGACTTAGCTGAGAAAGAATGGGAAGGCGGAAAGCAAGGATATGAGATGAAAGTTGAATCTTTGGAACGAGTGATCGATCGTCAAAACGAACAAATTATTGCCATTACTGAACAGCTTCAAACAGTGATGAATCAAGCGCAATCTCCAGGGTAAGCAGGGTAAGCGCACCTCAAACGCTCTTGACAACGAGGCAGTAGTTGTGGATGCGGGGAAGGCGGAGGCTAACAAAGTAAGCATATAACGATTATCCATGGCGGCACGCTTAGATTTTTGCTTGAGACTACCCTTAAAAG